>NZ_JCAUBA010000017.1:0-161315 GCF_059692235.1 Paenibacillus sp. J2R1T-4
CTCCATGTACGGCTCGTTCGGTTACGTCGACAGTGGCAATCATCTCTTTGTCGAGAACGACAAAGTACTCTATGTTCCGTCCTTGCCGCAATATAAAGAGGGAGTGGCGTACTTCAGCAAGCTCTATAAGGAAGGGTTAATCGATCCAGAAAGCTTCACGCAGAATGCTAGCGTGTATATTGCCAAAGTCAAAAACCAGCAAGTTGGGGCGGCGGTTCTGTGGTCAAACAGCGAAGTGTTTGGCGAGAACAAAAGTCCGTTCGTTCCCATCGCTCCGCTGAAGGGGCCTAACGGCAAACAAATGTGGCTCAAAAACGTTGCCGGAATCGACTCCAAAGGGTCATTCGCTATTACGTCGGCCAACAAGCATCCGGAACGAACAATTCAGTGGATTGATTATGTATATGGAGCCGGGCAAAGCTTCGAATCTTTGTATGGTCCTGTGGGCAAGGTGATGAAAGAAAATGCCGATGGAACTTATGAAAATATGCCGCTGCCGGAAGGCGAGAAATCATTTGCCGAATTCAGGCATAAGAATACTCCTGGGGACGGCTCCGTCTATGCGCTGTTATCCGATACAGTCAATAAATTGAAACCGAGTTCTGGCACGCTTATGAAGCGGGATCAGTTTAAAATGTACGAGCCTTTCCAGCCGAAACAGATCTATCCGAGCGTATATTTTACCTTGGAGGATCAAGACAAACTGAGTAAAATTCGCAGCGATATTAATAGTTATGCGACGAAAATGCATGCGAAGTGGATTGTGGAAGGAAATGTCGAGAAAGAATGGGACGATTATTTGAACCAACTGAAAAAAATGGGTCTGGAGGAAATGGTCAAAATTTATCAAAAAACGTACGACAGATATATCAACACGAAGTAGACGAGCGGTTCACGATAGTTGGACATAAATCGGAGGGGTGGGGGGCTGCCGGTTCATGTCCTTGTTTGACGGATCTTTGTGTCACAGGGTATGTATTATTAGACAAAATGATACTGACATACATATCTCCGATTCGTTGATACAAATAACCAATGCATCCTATGTGTTGGCATTAAGCTGGGGAGCGTTCCGCTCCAACCAGATTAAATAGGTGTGGGCGCTGAATAAGAGAGAAATATGTCTCGGTATCGTTCTGGTGTCCAGTAGAACAGCGAGGGCCCTGGAAACAGGCACTCTCGCTTTTTAGTGTATTGGGTATTCACGGCTCATCTGTCACATAGAGAAGGAGAATCGGATCTTGAACCCGTCAGACACTTTGAGCATTCGCAAACTTGCGTTGTTTTACGTCCCATTGGGAATTGCTGCTTGCCTCGTTTCCGTCACTAATGTTTTCATTGACAGTACATTTGCGAGAGCGGAGCAATCCGAGACGCTGATCGCAGGCTATGCGATCGCGCTAAGCCTGCTTGCCATCAGCATGAATCCGCTTGACCGACTGCGTCCCGTATGTGCAACTCTCGTGAAAGACCGAGCGGCATTTCACGCGATGACGATATTTACCGCTCTTTTAACGGCTGTCTTTTTTGCCATCACCTTAATAATTGCATTTTCACCGATCGGTGCCTGGCTGATGCACAAACTGTTCAACGCCAAGGAATCGTTGTTCCAGCCCGCTCTTGCGAACTATTCGATTCTCCTGTTCGTTACAATTCTAATGGGGATCAGAAGCCTGTTTCAAGGGGTGTTAATCAATCATCTGCAGACCAAATGGATTAGTGTCAGCATGCTGTTCCGGTTGTTCTTGGTCTGCTTGCTTTCCGTTTCGTTCATTAAGACCGGTTGGGTCGATCGGATCTGGGTGGGGGGCGCCATATTTTTAGCTGGCTTTGCCATTGAGACATTGATCACGGCTTGGCGAGGAATAAAGGTATATCGTCAACTACCGCCCAAGAGCGGCGAAACAGAACACGTGGGACAGCGGAAATTGTTTGCCGCCTATTCTCCCTTGTTGTTCTCTTGCCTCATTCAAGTGACGATCAGCCCGATCATCATCGCCTTCCTTGGCAATACAAGCGCGAACAAACTGTCAGTCGCTTCCTATGCGGTAGCGATAGGCGTTACATATATGCTGATTGGCTTTTTCAACTACATGCATCAAATCGCGATTAATTTTTACAATATCGACAAACGTAGTGTGCTGCGCTTCGTTGCTCCGCTGAATTTCGTTCCGGCGCTGCTTATCGCCATACTGATCTTAACTCCGGTCGGAGAATGGTTTTTCCGCACCGTCATGGGGCTCAGTGATGCGTTACGCGAACCGGTGCTCGATAATCTGCGGATTTTTATCGTGCTTGCGCTCATCAATCCATGGCTTGATTTCTGCAACGGAATTCTAATGGGCCGGGGACAGGCGAAAGCGATGTTCCGCTCGATTCCGATAAACACGGCCATTACTGTGCTTACTCTGTTGGTCGGAGTTGCGACGGTTCCGGGATGGAACGGGCAGATCGGCGCCCTAGCCATAAGTGCGGGGGCAGTGGGTGAATGGATTGTTGTATTGATTGCCATTCGGACATCTTCCGCTTGGATGAGCGGATCTAGCAGGGGGGTACCTCGGGCACCGAATTGACGGTCAGTTCCATCGTATGTATGATGTGAATCCGTGTTTGTGGCATCTTATAGATATCACTTATATTAGGAGTATCGAATGCTCCTTTATCCATTAGGCCTTGAACGCGTTCAATTTGACGGTCATCGAATGAAGCGCGGCCAGCCGATTCCGATCCGAGCAACAGAAGTACCTTCTATGCGATTTCGCGAAGCTCTAAAGCGGAAAATCCACGCTACAGCAGCCTGGCCGCAGCGTCGCGATCCGCTAAAGCAGAAGCTCAACGCAACTAATCAGGTCAACAAGAACATTATGTATACATACGGGGTGAGAATATGGATATAGCCTTAGCAGAACAACATGTACAACAATGGGCGCGGGAGCACGCTGAGGAACTCGGACTCGATGTTGCAGAGATTACTGTAAGTTATATTTGGAACCCAGGGGGCTTCGTGAATCAGTCCTACTGTCTGTTCGATGGGGTGACGAAGAGACATGTCAAGCTATCGCCGGTTCGCAGGGCTTCACTCCTGAAGCAGTGGGCCAGTATTCACGCACATATGTCCGCCTATTATCATGCGCCCAGCCTCATAATGGAGATCAATAAGGAGATCATTCCCGGTTATCCTTACGGGCTAGTCTTCGAATTTCTAAATGCGGGACCTCTCGGAACTGCTGCTGCCGTTGATGTCATTACAGAGCAAGTATTAGCAGTAATTTGCCGGCTGCACAAGGACAACGTGCTAGAGAAGCTGTTAACACAGGGCCGTGAGCAAAGAACGTACAAGGATGCATTCGCCGCCGAATATATTACTCGATTTGAAGAAGATTTGGAGGTCATCCAAGCACATCGGGAAGTGATTCGATCCTTCGTATTGGATGAAACCATGACTTGGTTTGGCTCAGAGATCCAACTGCTCAAAGAGCTGGTAAGTCAGCATCCTGCCTTCCAGAGCTTTGCCGCGGGTGTGGTGCATAATGATCTGAACTGGCAGAACGTGCTTGTCGAACCTCAGAGCAACGAACAATTCTGGATTATTGACTGGGATAATTTGTCGGCCAACGGGGATGCAGCCATGGATTACTCCGTCTTGTTATGGCCATTGTATAGCACTGGAGAATGGGCGAGATGGAAGAAGTTGCTTGAGAAGCTAACCGATGGAGAGACACTCGCTCGTGTTGAGCTTTACTTCAGAGCGAAGCTGTTCGATGACGTAATTGACGTTCTTGCCGACTACATCGATGCTGAGGACATCCCGGATGTAAAGGAACTGACGCAGGAAAGAGCAAAGAAGATTCACCTTCAATCCTTCGCACAGTATAAAGAGAAGTATGAGTGATTTTGAAGATGAATTGCATACAAGTGGTCGCCGGCATTGTCCGAGTGGCCTCTTTTTCATGTTCTTCACTTATTTCTGGATATCCAAATATATGAGTAAAAAGCCAGAATGGCGACGATACTCTATTGGTCTTAGCCGCTATATAGTAGAAGTAAATACGAACAGAAGAGGAGAGATGCAGATGAAAACAGCTTTTACTACATTAGGCTGTCCCGAATGGTCATGGGATCACATATTGGACGAGGCTTCCAGATTGGGTTACGACGGGGTCGAGATTCGCGGGTTGCAGGGAGAAATGTTTGCACCGAACATGAAGCCTTTCCTCGATACCGAGATAGAAAAGACGAAGAATGATCTGCAGGCTAGAGGACTCCGTATTTGCTGTTTCGACACTTCATGTATGTTCCACGATCCAGCCAGATTGGACGCAGCCATAGCGGAAGGAAGGGCAACTATAGATTTGGCGCACAAGATGGAGGTTCCCTATATACGTGTATTTGGTGATGCTATCCCTGACCGCGAACGCAAAGAAGAGACCATTGCTCAAGTTGCGCAAGGCCTGCAGGTGCTCTGCCGTTACGCCGAAGGGAAGAATATAACCGTGCTGCTTGAGACGCATGGTGACTTCTCTCCATCCAATGTGGTTGCGGAGGTTGTAAGGCTTGTGGAAAGTGAGGCGTTCGGAGTGTTGTGGGACATCAATAATCCGTACAAATACGGCGACGGGGAATCGATGAGCCATACATTTGAAATGCTCGGACCGCATATCAAGCATACCCATATAAAAGATACGAGAGGCAGAGGGGCGAATGAGCAGATCAAGCTTGCCGGTCATGGCGATGTTCCGATCAAGGAATGTTTGACGATTCTACAGGAGCATAATTACCAGGGTTGGATTTCATTCGAATGGGAAAAGAAGTGGCACCCCTCGATCGAAGAACCAGAGATCGCACTCCCGCAATTTATTAGCTATCTGAATAAGCTAAACTAAAATTCGAGGAGCGAGTTAATCTTATTGAATCGGAGGAAGAAGTTGTGAACACCAAAACATTTGATATTGACTATTCAACCGCTATCGAGACGGATCATCCGCTGAAGTTGAAATCGTACATTGATTCTAATCTGAAAGTATTCTTCATGCCAAGTGTGCGTTATGGTCGAGAAATCGTCGAATTCATCCAGAGAACAGGCCTGAACTATGAAACGGTTACTTATGACCGCGCTTGGGATTTGAATAAATGGGGGATCGGAGATTATTACGATATAAGAGCCGCAATAGATGATTTCCGTGTGATTCATGCGAATCTGGAAAAAGTTCTGACGTCAGATGAGCATTATGACGTTATGGTTATTCCTGGTGTTAACGGTTGGGCCCATTTCTCGGCAGCAACCCGTAAGGCGATCATGCGAAGAGTGCGTGAAGGCGCCGGCCTCGTGCTGATCAAACCGTTTCATGGCGCTCAGAAGGAGCGATCGGAAGAGCTGGAGAGCTTATCTCCTCTAGTCAATCAGTTCGAGGAAGGCTTCGGAGATGATGCTAATGCAGGTGGCGGATATCCCAGGGTCGCTTTTGAGCAACTGATCCAAGAGAAATGGGTGGCGGACAGCCACTATATTACCGACGGCATTCCCTTTGAGCTGTTTCCTTTCGATGAGCTCGCCTTCTACCCTTATAAGGCCAAGGGCGAGACCATTCTTCGGGGGGAGTCCGGTGGGCCAATCGCTGCGGTGAACGAGTTCGGTAAAGGCAGAGTGGCTGCTTTTGGTTATTTTCCGCGTGATATCTTACCTCAACATAGTGCGTTTACTGGAAAAGAATCGACCTTCGATGCCATTATCGAGAACTGGGACGGAGCGAGAGATAAAGAGTCATTTGCCTATCTGGAATATTTTTATGAGCTAATCTATCGGAGCGTCATCTGGACCGCGAACAGAGTGCCTGATCGTCGGATACAATCGATTACGGTTCAGAATGAACGTGTAAGCATACAGCCTGCTTCAACGAACACTGCATCTGATTCTGGCCTGACCATTCAATACACCATCCGAAACAGGGTTGATTCGATTGTCTGCGAAGGCATTGCACCCGAAATGTCATTCGAGCTGCCTTCGTCTCTTCAAGCCGGAGGCTCCTATCGAATCGAAGTCAACCTAATGGAAGGGGAGCGGCTGTTGGACTGGGGAACCGCTGCCGTTCAGTACCCCTTATCTGCAGAGATCATAGCGGCCGATTTCGGAGCGGAAGTAGTAGAGGAGGAGGACCTTCTAGCTGCATCATTCCGAGTGAAGGGCGCCCCAGGGAATTGTATGATTTGTGTCGTTGATGATTTTGATAGAGTCCTAGCCGAGAACTCTTATTCGTTCACCTCCGGGCAAGAGCTGCTATTCGAATATACCGTACAATCCGTCAAATCGATGTACATCCGGATCCGGGCGGAGCTTTTCGTTGACGGAGTTCTTGTACAAAGACTAGAGTCTCCGCGCAAAGTGGTTACTCCCCAGGATCGCACGTTGGACGATTTTGAAGTGTTCATGTGTCCGCAGAATAGAGGCCATGGCGAATGGTTACCGCTTGTAGGCGAGCTGTTCCGCGATATGGGTATTACCGGCTTGTTTCCCGGCAGCCAGAAGACACTCACCATGTCAGGGGCCAAAGGGCTCGGCGTGTACTGGTATCACAGAGGGCCGTATGTGGAGCGGAAAGAGAAATTTCTACGGACCAGAGACAAGTCTTATCTGCACCGCACTCCTTGTCTCAACGATCCAGCTTTATGGAGTGAGCTGCAGACAGGGATTACGAGGACGATCAACAAATACAAGAAATACGGACCGGTGTCCTATTTTGCCAATGATGAAGGCTCCATCACTTGTTACGTGGATGAGCTGGATTTATGCTTCTGCCCGTACTGCATGTTAGAAATGCAAAAGTGGCTGCAGTCCGAATATTTAAGTCTGGATCATCTGAATCAGATTTGGGGAACTCACTTCCAGTCCTGGGATCTAGTCGTTCCGTATACTCTGCTGGAAGCGCAGGACGCCGGGGAGTATGCCTCTTGGGGGGATCACAGACGGTTCATGGAGCTTACTTTTACGGAGGCGTATCGGAGGATTGGTTCCATCATACGCGAAGCTGACCAGAATGGAGTTATCCGGATGTCCGGCTGCCAAGCTTCCACCGCATACTCGGGTTATGACTATTACGAGCTCCATCAGCATGTCGGGTATTTCGAAGCTTATGGAGTCGGGAATCAATTCGAGTATCATCGGTCTTTTGCAAGACCAAATACGATAATTGGCGGATGGTTCGGATATGGGGCGGACGGCGTTCGTGTACGGAACAGCATTTGGAATGCGTTGTTCCATAATCTCACCTTGATCAGTATATTTTGGGAATACAGTTGTTTGAATCCGGATTTCACATTCAGCCGCAGCGCTCGAGACATGAGCCAAGCTTTTCTGGAAATTCGAAGAGAGGGAATCGGGAAACTGCTGCTGCATAGTGCTGCGAGGGATTCTCTCGGTATCGCGGTTCATTATTCCATGCATTCCATCCATGGCACGCACATCCATAATGATGCGCCTCGTTTCGAAACGAATCGTCAAGGATGGATTGATATTCTGGAAGATTTGGGCTATCAGTACAATTTCGTCGCCTCCCAACAAATCGAATCCGGTGAGTTGGTTAGTAAAGGGTTCAAGCTGCTAATTCTTCCATATTCCATTGCACTTACTGACGAGGAAGCGGAGCAGATCGAACATTTTGCGGAACAAGGCGGCATTGTGGTGGGGGATTTGCAGACTGGGATAATGAATGAACACTGTGTCCTCTCCGATAATGGGAAGCTGGATGAACTGTTTGGTATAGAGAGGTTAAGCACGCAAGCCAGACCGTTTTATATTAATAAAGGGTTCAGAACCAATACAGAGTTCCCTTACTTCCATTTTAACTTGGCTCATATTCCGGGGCGGGAGGATGAGGAGTCCGGCCTGATCATGGCGGAAATCGGAACCCGGGTAAAAGATGGGCAAGCTGCTTACTTCAATGATTTCATGGGAACCGTTGCTTCTGTAGTAGTAAAGGAGTCCGGCCTGGGAAAAGGTGTTTATCTGAATCTCGCGATTGATCAGTATCCATTGCTGCGACGTGGCGGAGGCGGATTTGCCCTGCGTGAGCTGATCAAGCATATTGTGCAATTGAGCGGGGTTGAGAAACCAGCCGTGATCAGGAACAGCAGCGGGGCCGCCATCGAGTGCGGGTATGAAACCATTCTTTATACGGACTGCGGCGCACAGTATGTTTGCGTGCAGAGCAAGCTTGATACCCGCTCCACAGGGCATGATGGGCTGTCCGTTGGCGGGGGAAGGTCCGAGGCGGATCGGACGGATGAGCTTACTATTGAGTTCAACCGTCAAGGACATGTGTACAATATACGTGAGAAGAGCTACTTAGGTTATACGAATCATGTAGTCTATGAATTTCCATATGGGGAATCCCAATTGTTCGCCGTGCTTCCCTATCGCGTGGAAAGTATTCGTGTAGAGGTGCCGCCAGTGGCAAGACGAGGAAGTATTCTCAAGGCCGCCATCCAGATACAATGTGAAAAGCCGGAAGACGAGTATCAGCATGTCCTCTCCATCAATGTGTACAATCCTGCAGGGAAACACGAGTGGATCTATTCCGAGAATAAAAGCGTTATAACGAACAGCACGGAGCTGAGCTTATCGATACCTTTCAATGAACGGGTTGGCAAATGGACCATGGTTGTAAAAGACACCGCTACAGGCGTTTCATCTAGTTCAGTATTTGAAGTTGTCTAGTGGCAATGTAAAAGAAGGGAGCGGTTGAGCATGAGCTATGCTGCAGGAGGCTTGGGATTGAAGGGGCGCAAAGTTGTCATCAAGCAAGCTTACAGTTGTGAGTATGAAGCGACAGAGTGGACGCCATCTGATATCCCTGAAGGCCATATCCTGATACGCACGGAGTACAGCTTGATCAGCCCGGGTACGGAGCTGGCTTTCTATACGGGTACACATATTGACCTGAACAATCCAAGCAACCGGTGGGCTAAATTCCCGTTCTATCCCGGGTACGCTTCAGTGGGTGAAGTGATCGCTATCGGGGACAAGATTAATCAGGTACAAGTTGGTCAAAAGGTATTGGCGCTAGGTCATCATGCAAGTTACGATGTCATCT
Organism: Paenibacillus sp. J2R1T-4; assembly: GCF_059692235.1. Classification (NCBI taxonomy): domain Bacteria; kingdom Bacillati; phylum Bacillota; class Bacilli; order Caryophanales; family Paenibacillaceae; genus Paenibacillus; species Paenibacillus sp. J2R1T-4. The sequence goes on from NZ_JCAUBA010000017.1 coordinate 9,087, forward strand.
ATTATTCAGATGACTATATTGTGCCCTTGCCCGATCATGTAGATCCCAAGCATGCCCTGTTCGCGCGATTGGCGGAGATTTCATCCAGTGCGCTGATTCAATCCAGGTTCAGAGCAGGTAACCATGTGGCCATTATCGGCATGGGACTGATCGGCAACTTGGCGGCTCAGCTCTATGCTCTGCAGGGAGCTCACACAATTGGTTTTGATGTAGATGAAGAGAGGTTATCGATTGCCAAAACAACCAATGTCACAAGCACAATTCTCTCTGGAGAACTTACAGATGTAAGCGCAGCGATCAAGGAGTTGACTGGCGGGGTAGAGCCTGACATTGTAGTAGAGGCGACAGGAAGTCCGGCACTTGTGAATACGGCGCTTGAAGCGGTGCGCAGTCACGGTCAGGTCATCCTGCTAGGCTCGCCGCGGGGAACGGCTGAGATTGATATATACCGCCATATTCATAAGAAGGCTGTCTCCCTGATCGGAGCGCATGGCAGTATCAAAGGAGTTGATGGACTTCCATCTACTGCACAATTGCTGCGTTATGTACTTAAGCTCATTTCGAATGGGAGCTTGATCATTAATCCGCTAATCACTCACATTCTTCCTGCTGATCAGGCCGAGCGAGGTTATCAATTGTTATTAAACAAGAACGAAGGCGCGCTTGGGGTAATTCTGGATTGGACGACGCATGGATAATAGGTACAGCTTGGGCGGCAAGTGTCTTGGATAGCTCTAGCGATTCAGATAATTTATATGTGCATCCCCTAACGTTCTATCGGCTCTGCTGAATGAACAGGCGGGGATGTTTTTCTTTTGTCCAATCACTTCTTCTTTTCGCGGTTAGTTTGGATTATAGAGGTACGCCGCTTGCACATAAGCCATGTTACTACTGTCTATTTGGGCCATTTCATTACTCAGGCACTATTTAGCCAACCTGGCTATCCCCTATTATCATATTGTGAACCGATTTTCCCCAAAACCAGGCCAATAACCAGTGTTAAAACTTGCTATCCCAGAAAGAGCCGTCTTTTCCGCCCTAATAACCTGTACTATCACTGGCTATCAGATCTCCATAGAACCTATGTAGTTCATTTCCTTTACTGTTGACAAAGTTTGCTTAACAATAGTCGAACAGAAAGGACAGGAAGGTGGAGCGGAGAAACGAAGTGGTTGCCTTTGGTGGTGGGGTTCCTACCTCTAAAAATATAATAAAGGGAACCCAAACATATCAGCAATCGGAGCGTCAGGTTTTTCTTATCAAACAATAGGAACGGAAATAAGCAAAAGCAGAGTAACCCCTAGTAATATCAAAGTTAGAGGTCTGGAGAGTCTGTTAGTCTTATCACTCGTGTACCAGCCTTTCCGTTGGAACAAGTTCCTGTATATGACGAAGATCAGAATAAAGTTAGCCAGGAATAAAATCAGGACATGATCAAGCGCGAGTTCAGCGCCATAGAGCTTCTGCTCAGCGGTCCATAATAGCCAGCTTCCAATGAAATATATAGCAATAATTCTAATGATCTCTATTGTAAGCTGTAATAAAATACGCATCTGCTCCACCTCCAGCTTTATATTAGCATCTATAGCAGGTTAAGTATTGATGCAAGAGTCATAGATTACAGATTGATGAAAATTGTCGAGAGATTGATGTCAGGATACATAACACGAAAAGTTGACGAAGATGCGTTTTCTTTCCAATATAATCTCCTAGGGAGAGCGGATCAGAAAATAATAAGTTACTTGATATGCTCATTGCTTGAAAAATACTACGGGTAGTCTATACTGGATGTAGATAAATAGTACGGAAAGGGAGATGAAACCATGAGTTTGCAGCAGGAAATCATTGTGAAGTTAGGCGTTAAGCCACAGATCGATCCGAAGGAAGAGATTCGCAAACGCGTTGATTTCTTGAAGCAATTCGTACTGCAAGCCAATATGAGCGGATTGCTTATTGCGATTAGCGGAGGCGTGGATAGCGCTGTTGCAGCAGGCTTATGCAAGCTGGCTACGGATGAATTGACTAAGGAAACGGGACGTGAGTACATTACCCTTGGTGTTTTTCAGCCATACGGTGAACAGTCGGATATTGCACACAGCTATGCTGTTGCTGAAGCTTTTCAGCTCACACACAAAGTGGAGACTAATATCGAGCAGTCTGTTGATGAGATAGCATTGGAAGTGGAGTATGGCTTCAAGAACCTCGGGATTCATCGACACATCAGCCGTGAGAACAAAGGTAACATTAAGGCGCGAACTCGGATGGTGGTGCAATATTCTCTGGCTTTTGACTTGAAACTAATCGTAGTGGGTACCGACCATGCTTCTGAGGCGATCACAGGCTTCTTCACCAAGTACGGAGACGGTGCTGTTGATGTAACACCGCTTAGCACATTGAACAAACGTCAGGTTCGTCAGCTTGCCAGTGAGCTGGGTGTTCCGCAGAGCGTCCTGGACAAAGCACCTACAGCCGGACTATGGGAAGGTCAGACGGATGAAGCTGAGCTGGGCATTACGTATGATGATAACAGTGACTATCTGGAAGGTAAGGAAATCGGACCCGAAGCGAAGGAAAAGCTGGAGCGTCAGTACATTCGCACGGAACATAAACGCATTCCTATCCCGGGAATTTAATCCAAGATGATAATAGGGATCGGGACGGATTTAACGGAGATATCAAGAATACGGAGTATTCTGGAGCAGCCGCACGGCGAACGGTTTGTGGAGCGGGTCCTCACACCGGAGGAGCGGAAGCTGGCCGCTTCCCGCAAGGGGCGGTTAGCGGAGTATGTCGCTGGACGATTCGCGGCCAAAGAAGCCGTGGCAAAGGCGCTCGGCTGCGGGATTGGCCGCAAGTTGGGGCTACAGGACATGCGGATCATACCTGATGAGCTAGGGAAGCCTGTATGCAGGGTGTCCGAATCGGCATGGGAGCGACTGGGCTTCTCTGCCACTGAAGTGCTGCTGCATCTTACGATCACCCATACGGAGACTACGGCGGCAGCGTTCGCTGTAGCCGAACAAGCGAAGGAGTAAGCCTCCTTCGCTTGTTACTTTTTGGTGCATTACTTCAAGCCTGACAGCCAGTCTGTAAGGGACTTGATCTGATCGGGGGTCAATTTATCCTGATAAGCCGGCATCCCGTTTCCGCCCTTGCGGATTTGATTGTCGATCTGTTCAGCCGTCAAGCGCCCTCCGATTTGAGTGAGATCGGTTTTAGGACCGATTCGTCCCTCTAAGCCGCCGCCATGACAGGAGAGACAGTTTTTCTTATATACAGTCTGGATGTCAGCAGAAGCTTGGTTCAGAAGCTCAGGCTTTCCTTTTTCTGCATCAGAATCGGATTTGCTTCCGCAGCCAGATAGGACAAGCGATACAAGAAGGGTACCGGATAGAAGAGTAATTATAGTGCGCTTCACAAAGATCACCTCTAATATGTGTTGAAAGATGAAAGGAGTTCATTCCATTGAAACTAATTATTGTTACAGGTGCCTCACAAGGGCTGGGAGAAGCAATCGTACGTAATCTGATCGGACAAACTATGACCCGCATTGTGGCGATATCACGGACGGAGAACAAAGCATTGATGGAAGCGGCAGCGACACTGTCAGGAAGTGAACTGGAATGGATCTGCTCGGATCTCGTTCAAACTGAAGGACTGGAACCCCTTATGGAGCAAGTGTTCCGGAATAAGGACCTCGCTGATTATCAGTCCGTGTACCTGATTAATAATGCGGGCATAGTACAGCCAATCGCTCCAGTTGAGCGTTGCGGCGCGGAAGACGTAACCCGGCACGTTCAATTGAACTTAATCGCGCCTATGGTGCTGACGTCCGCATTTATAAGACATACTACAGCGGTTGAAGGCGACAAAGCCGTGCTTAATATATCCTCTGGTGCAGGACGCAACCCTTACGAAGGCTGGAGCAGCTATTGCAGCTCCAAAGCCGGGCTTGATATGTTCACCCGCTGCGTGGGGGTCGAACAGCAAAAGCACCTGAACCCGGTCAGGGTGCTCTCCATTGCACCGGGCGTTGTCGATACGCCAATGCAGCAAGTGATTCGGGATACAGATCCTGAGGATTTCACACATCTCGGCAGGTTCATAGAGCTCAAGAACTCGGGACAGTTGGTGTCACCTGACGATGCTGCTGCTAAGCTTCTGCGCGCTATGTTCGACCTTAGCTTCACTTCAGGGAGTATCCTCGATGTCCGTAATTTGAGCGACTAGATGTCCCTACTTAGAGAAAGTCCGGGAGATTACTGTGTTTGTGGCGGTGCGGCTCCAGAATCGCAATATAACAGCACAGGCGACTAAGCTCCAGCCTCCGAAGAACATTAGCACTAATGGCGCGAAGCCTAAGTACCAGATGGTCAGAACAGCAGTAAGCGCGAGCAGCCATATTCCTAAGTAAATGAGTTCTCGTCCAAGCCTGACACCAAGCACCGTGTAGATGAAGCCAAGCACAAGCGCGCGCAATAAATCAAAAAGGAAATAGCCTTGATCTGCGGCATGCATGAATAATCCTACCGACGCTATTAAGTAGCAGATTGGAAAGACCCACGTGAACGGATGATTACTTCGGGATGGCAAACTGCTTGGAGTGCTGCGCTGCTCGGATGCATGCTTCGATCGCTGCTTCAAGCCGAGCACGAACACAAGTAATGTTAGCAGAGCTGCTGCCCATACGGTGATGGTCAGAGCGATATGATTATGCTCCAAGTTCCAAATGTAAATCAGGAGCGCACCTATGATCCATTGCGCTCCCCATATGTACAGGTAAGGATTATATTTGTGAATGTATTGATTATCCATCTCTCATCACCTCGAGCAAGCATAACGGTTTGACCAAAGCAAGCTTACTACTTGTCCGAAATGATGTCAAATTAGGTTACGTTCATCACTGGCCAGGTTCTGCCCTGTGTTTTTTGGCATAGTCACGGGGGGAGAAGCCTACTACTTTTTTTGAAAATAAGACCTGATTTTGCCGCGTTCCCTGCTGGGATGCAAAACGTGTACCACCTGCACGGCTTCTTCAGTCATGATACAATGGGGGAGAGCATCCAAGAGCAATGCAAGCAAGTACAGTGCAAGGTTTGACCACTTGTGGCGGGATATGAGCGGGTTCTAGACGGCAAGCTGTTTATGTCATCATTTCGGACACAAATGTCATGAAGACAGCATTCCTTCAAGTGAGGCTTAACGGCTATAATAATAATGTCGTGAGGTTTCCGATAAAAAAGAAAACGCTTACATTTAGTGGGTGTCGGCAACACTTTTATCCAAGGAGGAGTTTTCATGATTCACAGGGTAAGGGCGTTTACAAAACATAAGCATTTTTTAATGCGGCTCGTTACATTTACGCTGCTGATTAGTCTCGTACCGATCGGAGTTCTCGGCTTTTTCTTTTACCATAATGTTCAAAATTCAATGCGTCACGATATCGAGCAAGCCAATGAACTGTATTTGAATCAGACGGTGAACGCCATGGAATTGGTCGTCAAGCAAATCGGCAACGGGTTCCGCCAGTTCGTCACGAACAACACGTTAACCGAATTCGATATGTTCCCACTCGGCAACTATTTCGATGAGATCAGCGGCTGGCATACGTCAACGAACAGGGAACTGCTGCTTGACTACATGGTTAGCAAGGCCAAAGTGCTCCGCAGCATGAATGATTTGCTGAAGCTGAACGAGTTCATTTGCTCCGTATATTATATCAATCCGTCCCGGGGGATCGTCCTCACTTCCGGATATTTGCAGTATGAAATCGATAAATTCTATGACGCGGGGTGGGACAATAATTTGAAGCCCTCCTCGCTTGGCTACCCGCTCATCATGAACGTTCGCGGCGCGATGCTGGAAGACGGTAAGATCAAGCGAGTAGTCCCGGTTGTATATCGGCCGCTGGCGTCGAACTATACGATCGTCATCAATCTGGATGCGGAAGCCTTCTACACGAACCTCATCAGCAGGCTTGGCGTCGAGCACGGGACATCGGTGATGGTGTTTTCCCGAGAAGGGGAGCCGCTGCTTTACGATAATGACGCCTCTAAAGCGGAAGGCATCGCTTTCGTACAATCGATTATCTCAGCCAATGAAGCAGCGGAAATCGGAGGCCGCAAGTCGCATAAAGTTGTGACGGACCGGCAACTCGTCTCTTGGCGGAGCTCCGAAGTGCTCGGCTGGGACATCGCCAACGTAACGAACATGCAGACGCTGTACAGCAACGTCTCCAATATACGCAATTTATTCTATATCGTCTCCATTCTGTTGACCCTCGCGACAGCGATCCTGGTTGTCGTGACGAGTCGTCGCATTTACAGACCCGTCAATCATTTGCTTCAATTCGTGAAAGACGGCATTCCAGGAGGAAGCAGCGGACTGAAGGGAGGACGGCCGCAGGGCGAATTCCGCATAATCAGCGATGGGCTCGCGGATGCATACGCTGCGGGGAAGCAATTGCAGCTCCGTCTACGGGAAAGCTTGCCCGCATATCAGGAGAAGTTCGTGCGTTCTCTAATCAAGAAGCATGCGATGCCAACGAAAGCCGTCGAGGAACGCTTAGATTATTTGGGGATCGGCTTAAAGACCTATGGCATCGTGCCGATTCTAGTATCCGTCGATAATGGCGGACGGTCTGGCGCGAGCATCGAGAGCGAGCAAATCGAACAACTGCTGGTTATCGATTCGATAGCTTCGGCGGTCGACGAGGGGCAGACGCATTGGGTACTAGAGATCGAAGACGATGTATATCTGGTGCTGGTCAATTGCGCGGACCATGAGATGTCTTCCGCATTCTCTATCGCCGAAACCATAAGAGATACGATCTACGAGAATCACGAAATGAATTGTTCGATCGGCATAGGCACGTTCTGCAAGACGATCGGAGATCTGCCCCAGGCCTATCAAGAGGCTGAAGAAGCGCTGCAGTACCGCGGGATGACGGCGGACGGCGACGTCGTATATATCGAAGATGTCAGGCTGCATGCGCACGATCCGCTTCCGTACCCGAAGGATATGGAAACGACGCTAATCGTCTGTCTCAAGAACGGCGATAAGGACCAGGCGCTCGCGGTGTTTGCAGAGATGGTGCGGGATATGCGGTCCAAGGCGGAGAAGGTCGCCTTCCCGCAGGTTCAGCAAACGTTCTTGCTGCTGCTTGTCAAATTGATTGAAACCGTCCGCGATTTACATCTCGATATGAAGGAAATCGTGCCGGGCGAACGTTCTCACCTGTTGGCCGTATTTTTACAAAAGGACGAATGGCGAAGCATGACCGTTTGGTTCGAAGGTTTAATTAGCTCCACGGCGATGTATATCGGCCAGGCTTTCCAAGAGAAGAAAAATTCGCACGTCGAGCATGCCAAGCGGCTGATCGTATCCGAGCCCGTCGGTACCGTTTCGCTTACGTCTATCGCGGATAAGTTGAACTTGAATCCGGCCTATCTGAGCCGCATCTTTAAGGAATATACTGGCGTCACGTTCACTGATTATGTGATTCAAACACGTGTCAGCCGGAGCAAGGAGCTGCTGCTGCATACTGAATTGAAGGTGCAGGATATTAGCGAGCAGCTTGGTTATGCCAAGGTGAATCATTTTATCAAGCTCTTCAAGGATATGACAGGCATAACGCCCGGCGAGTTCCGCAAACAGCATGATTGACAACCGGGCAATCGCGCCTAATAACGGGGACAGCGGCCGCTGTCCTCCTTGTTTTTCTGAATCTGTCTTCGTGTAGGTGCTTCCTCGACATTACGTTTTGATGACATTGTCATCTAATGGGTGATTCATGTCATGATCTGGGCATTTCATAGGGGTGGCGATCCATTTATGCTGAGGCAGCAAGACACAATAACGACAAGGAGTGATTCGTTTGAAGCAGCGCAAGGGGGAAGCTTGGCAGAGAACGGGAAAATGGATGGCGAGTGTTTCGATAGCGGCAACGATTCTCAGCGGCTGCAGCGGCGGCCAAGAAGATGGCGGATCGAAGGCCAGCACTATGGCACCAATCTCAACGGGACCGTATTCCAAACATCTGGACATCTCATGGATCGGTCATAATCAGATCGGCAAAATCAACGACGCGGTCAATAACCCGGTAAAAAAGCTCATCGAAGAAAAGTTCAATGTGACGCTTACGATGGTGCCGCTCGACGTTCACAACAAAGAGCAGGTCAATCTGTATTTCGCCGATGGAAAAACCGCAGATCATATCCGAATCAACGTCGATTCCATTTTCTTGATGGAGCAAGGATTGGTGCGGGAAGTGCCAGAGGATAAATTGCGCAAGCTCATGCCGGAATGGATGAAGAGCATCGAGAGCATGGTCGATCCCAAAATCGTCGCATCCACGATGAAGTTCAAAGGAAAGCTGTATGCGGTGCCATTCATCAATTACGCTTCGCTGCAGCCTTGGGTCATGGGCGTCCGCAAGGACTGGATGGCCAATGTCGGCATTTCCAAATTACCGGAGACGCTCGAGGAATACCACGAACTATTGAAGCGCTTCACGTTCGACGATCCGGACAAAAACGGTAAAAGAGATACGTTCGGAGGACATGGCCTCCAGCTGTATTTGCGCGGTGCGTTCGGTCTCGGGTCCGGCAACGCATTTTATGCAGACAGCAGCGGCAAAGTATTCTCCAGCGTGATGTCCGATAGCTATAAGCAATATTTGAAAACGTTGCAGGCGTGGTATAAGGAAGGCTTGATCGATCCCGAATCGATTACGGATCAGCGTCCGCAGCAGCGTGCGAAGTGGGCGGACGGCAAATTCGGCGTGCTCGCCGATCATCCATGGTGGTATGCGTCGACAACAGCAGGCAATGTGACCAAGATGCTGGTAGACAAAAACCCGAATGCCAAGATCGAATTTATGAAACCGTTTGCGGGACCGACCGGTGATAAGGGAGCGGGAGGCAGCGTCTATCCGGCTATGCAGCGGGGCTTCTTCTTCGGCAGCAAAACAAGCGATGAGAAGATGGAACGCATTATGGCGATCAAGAACTATATGTCTGCGAACGATAGCTTCTATATCCGCTCCTTCTTCGGCGAAGAAGGCAAGGGCTATACGTTGGACAAAGACGGTGTCATCCAAGTTGCCCCGGATTATTTATCGATCGACAAAATCACGCAGGAAGGCATTGGCCAATATTTCGCCCTGCGTCCGGATAACTGGGAATTCTACAAAAAGAACAACGTGCTAAAAATGGATGCTCCTGCTTATGACGTAGCGATGAGCAGCCAGAAAAAATACAACGACATCAACTTCACGATCAACTCCATAAACGATGCGGTTCTGAAAAGCGGCACAGCCGTTACTACGATCGTCACTGAATTCGAAACAAACACAACCGTTGGAAAGCTCGACATCGACAAGGAGTGGGACGCGTTCAAGAAAAAGTACCTCGACGCCGGCGGCCAGGCCATTCTGGACAATTACCAGAAGCTGTACGACGAAGCGAATAAGAAATAATCGGATAGGCTCGCATGGCGGAAGCCAGCGCGGATTCGCGATGTTTCCGCCATGCCATGCGTTGTCCTGACTTGTTAGAAGGATAGAAGTGACATATTCCTTGAAAAGGAGGCTAGCGGTATGAGTGACGCAACGGTCGGCTTATCGGTCCCCCTATCGTCTAATGCGTCGAGAGGCCGATGGCGAAAGTACGGATTTTATTATCTCATGCTGGCTCCGGCGCTCATCTGTTTTCTGATCTTTAATTATGTTCCAATGTACGGCGTCATCATGGCTTTCAAGAACTACCGCTTTATCGATGGCATTCTTGGCAGTCCATGGATCGGCATGGAAAATTTCAATCAGCTGTTTAATGACTTTTTTTTCTGGCGTATTTTGCGCAACACGCTTGTCATTAGCGGACTGCACATTGTATTCGGCTTCCCCGCTCCGATTTTGCTTGCCTTGCTTTTTAACGAATTGATGAACGGCAGGTTCAAGAAAATCGTACAAACCATTTCCTATTTGCCTCATTTTATGTCCTGGGTCATTTTGTCGGGCATCATGATCGAGCTGCTGTCTCCATCGCGGGGAGCGCTCAACTTTGTCATCACCCTGTTCGGTGGAAAGCCGATTCATTTTCTGGCGAACCCGGACATGTTCGTTGGGGTACTCGTCGTCAGCCACTTGTGGCAAAGTGTGGGCTGGGGAAGCATTATCTATTTGGCCGCAATCGCCGGCATTAACCAGGATCAATACGAATCAGCGACAATCGACGGGGCGAATAGGTTTCAGCAGATGCGGTACATCACGCTTCCTTCGCTAATTCCGGTCATGACCGTGTTGTTCATTCTTAATGTCGGAGGCGTTATGAACGCTGGCTTCGACCAAATCTTCAACCTGTACAATCCGGCCGTCTACAGTGTCGCGGACGTTATCGATACGTATGTGTACCGCATCGGTCTGATTGATACAAAATATGGGTTCTCGACAGCAGTCGGCTTGTTTAAGAACGTCGTTGCCCTTGTGCTGGTCATCGGGACAAACTATATCGTCAAACGTTTCAACGAATACGGGATATGGTGAGGAGGGACGGCGCGTGAATACGTTCAGACGCAGCAGCCTGGCTGGCAAATCATTCGATATATTCAATTTCAGTCTCATGATCGTCCTGTCCATCTTGTTCCTTTATCCGTTCTGGAACCTGCTGATGTTGTCCTTGACCGCTCCTGCCTACGTCGACAAGCTGGGACTGCGGTTATGGGCGGAAGGCTTCAATTTGATGTCCTATAAGCAATTGTTCAGCAGCGATATCATCTACATCGCGTATGGCAACACGATTATCAGGACGGTTGCCGGGGCGGGTCTTACGGTGCTGGTCACCATGTGCGCGGCACATTCGCTGTCCCGCAAGGATTTGCCGTACCGCAACATCATCACGTTGTTCATATTGTTCACGATATTTTTCAGCGGCGGTCTGATTCCTACGTATTTGAACATCAAGAAGCTCGGCCTGCTAAATTCCATGTGGGCGCTTATTTTGCCGACGCTTGCCAATGCGTGGTACATCATTCTGGCGCGCAACTTTTTGATGAGCTTTCCCAAGGAGCTGGAGGAATCGGCACTGATTGATGGCGCGAATCCGATACAGGTAGCATTCCGCATCATTTTCCCGCTCTCGATGCCCATTATTGCGGTTATTGCGCTATGGTCGGGCGTCCATCATTGGAATGCCTGGTTCGATGCGATGATCTATTTGCGGGAGAAAAACGACTTCGTTCTGCAGCTGCTCGTGCAAAAAATATTTCAGCAGGACAAAATCGATACGACCAGTTCGGGCACTTATATTCAAATAACGTCCGAGGTAACGAACCAATCGGTCAAGGCTGCGACAATTATCGCAGCGATTACGCCAATCGTCGTCGTCTATCCCTTTCTGCAAAAATATTTTGCAAAGGGCGTTATGATCGGATCTCTAAAAGGGTGATTCCGACAATGCAATTCATTCCACTATAAGTGAATACAAGTTCGGCATTTCAAGGAGGGTTATACGATGGCCAAAGTAACTACGATTGCACATATGGAAATTTATAAGGATGAGCATTACAATACGTTCCCGACTGTAGTCCCGCTTCATGACGGAACGTTCCGGCTCGGCTTCCGCCAGGCCCCTGATCGACGCGACGCATACGATGGAGCAGTTACACATGTGGATGCATCCTCGAAGGCGGTTTCGATCGGGTCGGCAGACGGCATCGTTTGGGATTCAAAGCCTACGGTTATTTGGGACGATTTTTTCCACGGCGTGCAGGATCCGTGTCTTAACGTACTGCAGGACGGTTCTCTGTTCGTCACTTATTTCACTTGGAAGGTGTATGAGCAAACCGATGCTCCCTCAGAGTTAAAGGCAGGCACCTGGCATCGCGTCATGGATCGCTGGATCGGACGAATGGCCGGCTGCTATTCGATCCGTTCTGTTGACGGGGGACTGACGTGGGATACTCCGGCCCTTGTAGACCTTGGCGATGTCGTGATTCGCGGGAACAGTGTGGAGGTGGAAGACGGGTCTATATTAGCGCCGTTCTACGAGCAAGATGGCGACACCTTCAATGTGGTCGTTGGAAGAACGGAGAATCGCGGGGGTACATGGGAGCGCGCGGCCGTCATCCCTGGCTACGAAGGGCAATACCATTTCCACGAACCGAATCTGTATAAGACAGAGGCAGGCAAATTGGTGCTGTTCATCCGCAGCGTGAAGCTGAACAAGCAGCCGGGGGAAGAGCAATCGGCGTCGCCGTTGTTTACGTCAGAGTCGATGGACGGCGGACGCACATGGAGCACGGTTAAGATGTGGCCGATTTATTCGCCGAGCCCGTTCAACGCTCTCCGGCTTGCAGATGGACGCGTTCTATTGAATTACGGCTATCGCAACAAGCCGTTCGGCATTCGTGCGTACGTGCTAGACGCCGAATGTACCGATCTCGGCTCCGCGACGGAATCCGTGATTCGCGACGACGGCCTGGGAAGCGATATTGGGTATACAAGCGCGGTACTGCTTGCGGACGGCCGCGTGCTTATCACGTATTACTATTATCTGGTCGACGGTACGAGATATATCGCCGGATCGTTATGCCAAGTGGAATAAGATAAACACAATTAGTACCGGTTTCTGCTGAAGGGCGGAAACCGGTACTTTTTTGATGGATGCATATATATTTGTGAATGTATTGATTATCCATCTCTCATCACCTCGAGCAAGCATAACGGTTTGGCCAAAGCAGCTTACTACTTGTCCGAAATGATGTGAAATAAAGGGTGCGTTCATCACTGGCCAGGTTCTGCCCTATGTTTTTTGGCATAGTCACGGGGGGAGAAGCCTACTACTTTTTTGAAAATCCGGCTGAAATAAAACTCATCAACATACCCGACACTGCCTGCAATGGACTTTAAGCGATAGTCTGATAAAACTAACAGCTCTTTAGCACGGTCCATGCGCAAATGGGTGAGGAAGTCGATCGGGCTGTACCCGATATATTTCTTGAATAACCTGGAATAATGGCTGACACTGAGACCTGCTAACTGGGCTAGCTGCTCCAGGGTAAGCGGCTCTTGATAATGCTGGGCCATAAATTCCTGGGTGAACTCGATCGCCGCTGTAGTATCTCCTGCAATTTTTTGAGCACGCAGATCCTGCAAAAGAGCCAGGAAAAACTCGTGCAGCAATATTTTGCGGCGCATGGCTGTCATATGTCCGCGGCGCTGCCATAGTGCGAACAGCTGCTCTACCAAATAAATGAGCTGGGGCGTATTTTGCATCGCATACATCCCCTGCAGAGGAAACGCGCATTCAACAGAGCTTCTGGAAATCCACTGTTCCTTCTCCTCGTAGGTTTCTTTATAATGATAACGTACGAAGTAATATTCCATAGGGTTCTCCGGATCTGCACTTCTCAGGACTTGCATGCCTGGAGCAAAGAAGAACAGCTTGCCAGGCTCTGCGGGATAAAGCGTTCCGTTGATATTGAAAGTGCCTTTTCCCTTAACAATCAGCCAAAAAGAATGGTGACGAATGGTTCGAAGCTGCTGCGACCAGGCAGCATCTGTCTTCTGATGGCCGATCAGCTGTAGGGAGAAGACGAACCGATTGAGCTGAGCTGCGATTTCACCAAGCGTGAGCATATTCAGCCTCCCTTTTTGAGGTGGGATTCATGCTTGCAACATTTAAAGCGTTCGTTACCTATAGTATAGCATTGAAGCCGGTCGATTTGGACCTAAGTTCAGACCTGCAATTAGTAACATAGAGGAGCCGTCATGAATCAATCTACGAATCCATTATTCACGTTCTCTGACCCCTTATTACAATGGTATAAAAGGCATCACCGGGATTTGCCCTGGCGCCGCAGCCGCAATCCTTATTACATTTGGATCTCGGAGGTTATGCTGCAGCAAACCCGTGTGGATACTGTTATTCCTTACTATAATCGTTTCCTGGACAAGTTTCCTACTATTGAGGCGTTAGCCGATGCACCCGAAGAAGAGGTGCTGAAGCTATGGGAAGGGCTTGGTTATTACTCGCGCGCCCGTAATTTGCAAGCAGCCGTGCGCCAAGTGAAGGAGTTGCATGGCGGGATCGTGCCAGATACTTTGGCAGCGGTGTCGTCGTTGAAAGGCGTCGGTCCGTATACAGCCGGGGCGATACTCAGCATTGCCTACAATAAGCCGGAACCCGCTGTAGACGGGAATGTGATGCGCGTGTTGTCACGCTTCTTCCTGCTGCAGGACGATATCGCGAAGCCGTCCACACGCATTCGTATAGAGGGGCTGGCGAAGACGCTCATCCCGGAAGAGGAAGCGCGCGATTTCAATCAAGCGCTTATGGAGCTGGGGGCGACGGTGTGTACGCCGAAGTCGCCCAGTTGTTTGACTTGCCCCGTGATGGAGCATTGCGCCGCGCGGGTGGAGGGTATGGTCGAGGCGCTTCCGGTCAAGACGAAGGCGAAGCCGCCGCGGCCGGAATCCCGCCTCGTTGCTTTTGTTGAAGGCACCGGTGAGCACCGGGGCCGGTTCTTGATCCGCCAGCGACCGCAGGACGGGCTGCTGGCGCGCATGTGGGAACTCCCGCATGTGGCGGGAGTGGAGGCGCCGCAGGCGCTGGCTGCGGCAGCAGGCGCGAAGCGCCGCGGGCGCAAGGCCGCCAGCGCTGGCGGCGAGGGCCGCGGCCGCGGCTTCGCGGGCGAGCCTGGCGCCGGCCTGGTGGCTGAGCCAGCGGACAGCGGCTATGACAACGTCAGCTATGCTGGCCTGATGATAGGCATTGACAACGGCGAGGCTAATGGTGCTGATGGCACTAGACTCGTTAAAATTGCTCAAGCCGTGGAACAGCAAAGGCAGCTCAGCAAGGATGAAGAGCTGTTGCGCGATAAACTCGCTGACCAATTCGGACTAATCGTGGAACCCGAAGAGTGGATTATGGAAGCCGAGCATACCTTCAGCCACATCCAATGGGAGCTGGACGTGTACAAGTGTAAATTCATTGATCAACAGATTGATGCAGTTGGATCAGATGAGGAACGAATGGGAGCCGATGAGACAGCTGAAGCGGCAGGTTCAGGGGCAGCAGGTGGAACGGGAGAAACAGGAGAAACAGGAGAAACAGTAATAGCAGGAGCTGAAGAAACTGTTGGATTGTCCGGAGCAGGAGATCTCGCACCAGGGTATAAATGGATAAGTGTCGCGGATATGGAACGATATGCATTTCCTAATGTTTTCTTGCGGATCATTAGTGAGATACACAATTCCCGCAAATAACTGGCAAGTGTAGTGGGGGGCTTACAGAGGCGCATGCAGTGAGGCGAGGTGAGTTTTGGTGAGTTAGCGTAGTGTTATGCTCTAAAGAGTTATCTTTACTAATTTCACTTACTCACTGATCTAGCTCCGATTAGATTAGCTCAGTGTTACTCCTTAGGTCCTGTGGAGAACAGTTAGCCAGTGCTAGTATAGGTATTGGGGCGGAAAAGACGGGTTTTTATGGGATAGCAAGTTTTACTACTGGTTATTTGCCTGGTTTTAAGGAATATCAGTTAAAAATGCGGAAATAGGGGATAGTCAGATGGGCTAAATTGTGCCTAAGGGACGAAATGGCCAAAATAGCCAGTAGTAACATGGCTAATCGGTAAGCAGCGTGCCACTATAATCCCCAAAAACACTGGCAACGATAAAGCAGAAGGTTAGGAGGAAAGAACAGCTACTTTATGCATGAGTATGGTGGGAAACACACAACGAATTCGAGCAATCGAGACCAATGTTGTAAATCAAAGCTAACTAATAGTAAAGGAAATCTAACTATATTGTGACTCTCCCACCTTGCCGAGCGAAACAGTTAACCAAACTTAACTATTCCCAAAGCCAGGTTAACTAATAGTAAAGTTTGCTTTACTAATTACGCCTAAACGCTTGATTTTCATTTGATTAGTTAAGCTGAGTTTACTATTAGTAAAGTCACCTTCACTAATAGTAGATAAACTCAACATGCCCACAAAGCAGCCTCTACACAAAAAAAAGGAACTTTGAGTTCCTCTTTTTTTGCTGAGAGCGTGCGGATATCGACCGTTTGGCTTACCGCCTACACTTGAGTGCGGCATCTTTTACAAACTTTTGTTTTCTGCCCGTCCTGCAACGTTCGGGTGTACAACAGCTTAATTCTTGTAGAGCCGCATACCGGGCATGTTCCTCTGCCCCTGGATGGCAGCTTCCATAACGCTTTTCCTCGATTAGTTTTGGACATGGGCTTCGAACCTCCGTATAATTCGTCTTCGCTGCATTATATTCAAGCAGGGAAGGAATCATTACGGACAACCCGATGAACCGAAGCAGCTTTTTTCCGAATTAGCTCTAGAAAGGAACTTTTCGGATGATCTCGAATAACTAATTATAGGCAATTGTAGGTTTTAACAGCGCAAAAGGCACTGGCGGACAATCAGAGTGGAGGTTATATAATATGGGAAGCAAGTTCCGAGTCATAGAAGTAAAGGAAACGAAGACGAACTCATCATTTGGCATAGCGCCTGAACGCGGCGGGATTATGACAAGCCTGGTCATTGAAGGACGAGAGCTGCTTTTCATGAATCAGGCTACGTTCGAGGATAAGAATACCAACATTCGCGGCGGCAATCCGATCCTGTTCCCCATTAGCGGGCAGCTGGTCCAAGGAGAGTACGAGTGGAATGGCATCAAATACCGCATGAATAGCCACGGTGTTGTGCGTGACATGGTTTGGGAAGTAGTCGATTCTTTGGAAGGTGAGCGGGAAGGCAGAGAGTCATCCATCACTTTAAAAGTAAAAAGCACTCCGGAAACGAAGCAGTCCTATCCGTTTGATTTTGAACTAATCTTTACCTACACACTCGAGAATTCCTTGTTGACCATTCAGCAGGAATATCGGAACACTGGCGATTCGGACATGCCGATGTATCCAGGATTTCATCCGTATTTCCTCTGCAATGATCTCAAGATCGAATATAAGACGGAAGTATCGACCCTGACAGATGGCAAAGGCGGGCAGCTGCAGCCGTTCACCGGTACGGTGGATCTGAC
Organism: Paenibacillus sp. J2R1T-4; assembly: GCF_059692235.1. NCBI lineage: Bacteria > Bacillati > Bacillota > Bacilli > Caryophanales > Paenibacillaceae > Paenibacillus > Paenibacillus sp. J2R1T-4. Next base: position 26,137 of record NZ_JCAUBA010000017.1, read on the forward strand.
CGGCAATGAGGGAACGGTCTGCTTGAATGGGCCGGAGTCTGGCACAATCACGTTCCGCCCTATCGCTGAAGAGCGTCCAGTAACAATGACCTACGGACCTGGATTCAAATACACAATGCTTTGGACTATTCAGGGTCAGCCGTTTATCTGTGTTGAACCATGGATGGCTAAATCAGAAGAAATCTATCGCCAGAAGGAGCTTGTCTGGGTGAAATCCGGTGAAAGCTTGCATACCTTCCTATCGATCGGATTGGAACCGTAACAGATAGCTGTATCCATGCGCTATGCCGAGCAGCAGCAGCAGCGGAGCTTGACGAACGAGCAGAGAGTTGTGCGATTTAGACGATTCGTAGCCAGCTCGAATACCGATAAACAGAAAACAAGCCAATCTCCCAATGAGATTGGCTTGTTCCTTAAGCAAAGATTACTTAGCTGCTTCGTAACGCTTGCCTACTTCGTCCCAGTTCACTACGTTCCAGAAAGCGGCGATGTAGTCAGGGCGCTTGTTCTGATACTTCAGGTAATAAGCATGCTCCCAAACGTCCATGCCAAGAATTGGAGTGCTGCCTTCCATGACCGGGCTGTCTTGGTTAGGAGTGCTGCTTACGGATAATTTACCGTCTTTTACGCTTAACCATGCCCAACCGCTACCGAAACGAGTTGCGCCTGCTTTGGCGAAATCTTCTTTGAACTTGTCGAATCCGCCAAGCTCGTTGGCGATGGCATCAGCCAATGCGCCGGATGGTTGTCCGCCGCCGTTAGGACCGATAACTTCCCAGAACAAGGAGTGGTTAGCGTGTCCGCCGCCATTGTTGCGAACAGCTGCGCGGATGTTCTCAGGTACGCTGTTCAGATCAGCGATCAGCTCGTCGATGCTCTTAGCTTGAAGCTCAGCATGACCTTCAAGAGCTGCATTCAAGTTCGTAACATAAGCGTTGTGGTGACGATCGTGGTGGATCATCATCGTTTGTTCGTCGATATGAGGCTCCAGTGCGTTGTTGGCGTAAGGGAGTGCTGGTAATTGATGTGCCATTGGGTGATTACCTCCTAATAGTTATGTAGATTACTTATTTATTATCCCCTATTCGGGGTCATAAATCAACATCTTCAACACTTATGTTTGTAAAGTCCAGTGTTGGCTACTTGGGCTCGATCGTTAATTGTTGATTGAAGTCGGCCACGATCAGCATGTCGATATGGCGAGCCTTGCGCAGCAAATGATGGACTACAGAAGAACGTCGCAGTGACCACCACTTAGGCTTAAGAGGCTGTCCCACTATAAGCTGTGTTGCCTTGAATTGTGTTGTGTGTTGCACGATTACGTCCGGGACTTGACTGCGATTCTTGACCTGCATCGCCATGAAAATCCCGCCTAAACGTTCGGTCAAATCTCGAATGGCGGCTAGCTTCTTTTTGGACTCCGCTGTTTTGGAGCGTCCATCATCCGTATAGGCTACATACCAAGTGGCCTTCAATCGATGAGCGATTCGGAAGCCTCTCCGAATTAATTTCTCAGAGTGTGCATTCAGATTCACACATACGAATATGACTTCTTTTCTCCGCCAAGGTCCCCGCAAAGCGTTTTTACGCTGCCACGCCTCCAACCGTTCATCCACATCGTCTGCGATTTCGCGCAGGGCTAGCTCTCGAAGCGCGATCAGGTTGCCGATCTTGAAGAAGGCCCCGAGCGCTTGATTCACTTTTTCTAAAGCGTATATTCGCCCTTCCCGCATACGCTGCTGCAGCGACTGAGGGGTAATGTCAATCAACTCTACTTCGTCAGCCATTCTTAACATGTAATCCGGCACCGTTTCTCTCACACGAATGCCTGTTATTTGCTCAACAGCATCATTCAAGCTCTCCAGATGCTGCACATTCACAGTCGCGATAACTGAGATACCAGCTTCCAAAATGCGGATAACATCCTCGAATCGTTTTTTAGTATGCCATCCCGGGATATTAGTATGCGCCAGCTCATCGATAAGGACGACTTCTGGATCGCGGGCGATAATGGCATCGGTGTCCATTTCTTCAAGCTCAACGCCTTGATAAATCACGGTTGCCCGTGCAATCTGAGCCAATTGTCCGACTTGATCAGCCGTCTCTTCTCGGCCATGTGTTTCCAATAGTCCAATGACTACGTCTATCCCTTTGCCCAACAGGGCGTTTCCTTCTCTCAGCATCGCATAGGTTTTGCCCACACCTGGAGCTGCCCCTATGAGAATTTTAAAATGCCCTCTAGTGATTTCATTGATCTTATGTTCTACTTCTACAGTGGACAGTCTGCGAAAAAGTCCAGCTTCCTTCGGAGGGGCGACCTTGGCGGGAAGAATACGTTCGCCTTCGCGCAGAGCACTATCTGCAACCAGAAAAATATCGATATTATGTGCTCTTCGGAGCAGCTTATTACCAATTGATCCTTGCAGCAATTCCTGCCAACGAGACTGCCTCGAATGCCCCAGAACGATCCTTGTTGCATGATGCTCAAGCGCATAACGAAGCAACACAGAAGGAAGCAGTCGTCTTGAAGGGAAAGGGAGCTCTTCGTACTCGGCTTGTACTTTATCGACCAACCTGAGGATGGATCTCTTGAAAGCAGCCATTTCAGCAGACAATTCACGATTCGGACGGACAAAAGTAACAACCAGCAATTCTGCATTCAGTCTTCTGGCGATTTGCTGTCCGCGGCGAATATATATAGAGCTGTTCCAATGATATTGCACCGATACAAGAATGCGTTCCGATGCTCCTGATGGACCGACAAGTCCGAGCTCCTCGCGATACTTTACAAGCGAATCATTCACATCCTCAGCTACCAGACGAAGCGCCAGCTCTCTTAGGACCGCCAGATTCCCTCTCTGGAACAAGGCGCTGCTCCGATTGCTCGTAACGTTCCCTTCCTCCACGCGCTTGAGCAGTGTTTCAGGAGATACATCTATCAATCGGACTTCATCAGCCAACTCCAACGTATCAATAGGTACTGTACATTCTGCTTGTACGCCTGTCCATTCCTTCGCAAGGGAGTCTACACCGGCCAACTCATATACATTAATAGTCGTAATTATGCTAATGCCGTGACCGAGCAAAAAACGGATATCTTGGAGACGTGTTGCGAACTGGGCCTGCTTCCGGTTCCGATGAGCGAGACTATCTACGAGAACGGCTTCGGGGTTGCGCACAAGCAGCTCGTCCAGGTTGAGATCCTTCCGTTCGATGTCTCCGTCCATCCAACGTATGCTAGGAACTCTCTCCAGATCAGCCAGTTGTTCAACTGTTTCCGGCCGCCGTGAAGTAGACACCGCACAGATCACGACATCAATGCCCTCCCGCTTCAATTGCTGACCTTCGCGCAGCATATGATAAGTTTTGCCAGAACCGCTGACTGCGCCGATAATAATTTTCAATTTTCCCTGATGCAGCTTGGAGATGGAATGTAGAATTTCTTCTGGCGTTTTCCGCTTGAATGGGTCCATCGCGAGATTGTTCACTTCCTATAAATAGGCTATATCTACATTGTGTCCCATCAGAATGAATAATAGGACTGGGATTGCTCGATCAAATAATGGCGTGATAAGGGAGAACGATCCGTCTCTTGAATGGCGCTGTATTCCGGATTCTGGATCTGCCAAGCAAGATGGAACAAAGCAGATTGAGCCAACTGACACCGTTCTGCGCCCCAGCTCATTTCCTTGTCTCTAATATGAAGAAGGCATTCTGACAAGCATAACCCCTTCAGATCGACGAATACCCCGCCCCATCGAACGAGATTAATCGGGCTGCTGCCCTCAGGCAGAACACATTCTCCCCAACCATTAACACCGCCGCTAGTTATTTTTAACATACAGCTTTTATATTCAAATAGAAAGAGTTCCATGGTGCTAATTCTGCGGATGGAAGGGGTTTGATGAATAAAATGGATGTTAGCGATAGGATCCAGATAGGGATCAACAGATTCTGCAAGCATTCCTTAGTCACACTCCTAGTCCGATTTAAGGTCATATGAATTCATATAAACATAATCAACAAACATGAAGCAGGGTCAAGAAATTGTAAATTAATGTGAATCTTACGCTCAGGGATAAGCAAAGTAAAACCTCAATGAAGGTGATACAGAGTCAATTTCGGGATAATTTGCGGAATGAAAGCGAAATCAATTCGGAATGGCTTTGAATATAAGGCGGTTCCTTGCGATTGCTAGTTATTTCATAAAAGGAATAATATCAGGAGAAATAGAGACTTATATAGAGAATTACGGAGATAAATGGGTGTATGGTCCCTATAAAAGTCTGGAATGGTTTATTTTCAAAATCAGCTATTCTTTACACTGGAACGGCTCAGGCGTATGATACGTCTCATGATTCATAGCGAAAGTTTTATTGTGAATCGCTGAAATTCCTGCACGTCAGGAATACGGGGGAACCAATATAAGCGATGTCTGGACGGTGTGAGAGCCGTTATAGGCATGGCATGGGGTGAATCTCGAGGGACAAGGAACCATGAATCCTGTAACTCGAGTAGGGCGACTCTCACCGTCCGAATCCGACAGCTAACCTCGTAAGCAGATGTAGAGAGGATGATGAAGCTTGTGATCGGCTAATGCGACCACGGGGCTTACGCCTCTGTGGTTTTTTGGTGTGAAGTTAATTGAAGTAAATGAAGTGAAATGAATGAATCGCTGAGTCCTTGAATGGAAAAGGAACGGGGGAACCAACAGGTAGCCTGAGCTCGTATCGCAGCAAGATCGTGCAGAGTGAACGTGCTCCCAGGGGTGAATCTCAAGCATGAAAGCAGCCTTTAGTGATAGGTTCGCTTCCTAGATGAGTAGGGCAACTCTCAAGCCCGAATCCGACAGCTAACCTCGTAAGCGTATTGAGAGAGGAAACGATTGTCGTGGCAAGGCACGGTCTGTTTGGCTGTGCATGAATGAAGCCGCGAGAAGAGTTCACCTCTTCCGCAGGCTTCTTTTTTGTTGCCTTAAAAGTGTACAGGAGGAAACTAAGAATGGGATCACAGACGGAAAGAATACTCATTTCTGCACCGAACAAAGCGGGAGAAGTATTTGTACGTGAAGTAATGCGAATGAAGCTTCCATTTGCTCTATTGGTCAACAATAAAGCCGAAAGGGATAAATATAAGGAAATTGGGGCAAAAGATTGGATATTGCTGGACACAATTGACCAATCGACCTGGAGTCTTCCTGATTTTCCTGTCGGGAAAGTGTTCCTCTTCGAAACAAGCCAAACCTTGTGCTGTCGGTATATCCAGATATGTCGGACATGGACTGCGAAGCCAATCTATGTGATTACACTGGAGAGTCGTCCTCGGCTTATATACAAAGGGCTAGGAGCAACTTATGTCATTCATACGCATAGTAATGAGGTTTCATTTCTGACAGAAACGCTGTAGGGCATGAAGGAAATGAAGGAGTCGCTGAGTAATAGCGTCCCTTGGGAGGAGTTTTGTTAGCGATGGGGATTATACAAATGGGTATTGTCATTGTGTTGCTTGTTCTGCTTGTTAAGCCGCTCGGATCTTATCTGTTCCATGTGTTCTCGAATGAGACGAACCGAACGGACCGCTGGTTCAACTGGTTGGAGAGACCGATCTATTCAATCATTGGACTCAGAGAACGTAAGGGCATGACATGGAAGACATACGCAATTAGTTTCATAGGCATGAACATTGTTTTGATGGTGGTTAGTTATCTTATTCTCAGGCTGCAAGGGAACCTGCCTCTCAATCCGAATGGAATTGCCGGTATGGGAAACTCGCTTACGTTCAATACGGTGATCAGCTTTATGACCAACACGAATCTTCAGCATTATAGCGGGGAAACGGGCTTGTCTTATTTCTCGCAGATCGCGGTCATAACGATGATGATGTTTACTTCTGCTGCTACAGGCTTGTGTGTTGCGATCGCTTTTATTAGAGGAATCACCAACAAGGGACATACAATAGGGAATTTCTTCGAGGATTTCGTGAAGGCTCATACAAGGGTGTTTCTTCCGCTGGCTTTTGTCGTGACAATTGCTTTAGTTGCCCTGCAAGTCCCGCAAACGTTGAAACCTACCTTGTCAGCAACGACTCTGGAAGGCGCGGTGCAACAAATTGCTATAGGGCCGGTAGCGTCACTCGAATCGATCAAACATTTGGGTACGAACGGGGGAGGTTTCTTCGGAGCGAACTCCGCTCATCCCTATGAGAATCCGAATCCGATTACGAATGTCATTGAGATTTTATCCATGTGGTGTTTGGCTGCTGCGCTTCCTTATACATTCGGAATGTTCGCTAAGAACCGCAAGCAGGGCTGGGTTATTTTCTCGGCGATGATGATTCTGTTCATTGGGTTCTTATCACTTAACTATGCCGCAGAATCGAGCGGGAATCCAGTTATGAACCGGCTAGGTATAGACGCATCGCAAGGCAGTATGGAAGGCAAAGAAGTCCGCTTCGGCATCGCCCAGTCCGCACTATTTACAACGGTAACTACTGCAGCGACTACAGGAACAGTCAATAATATGCATGATACCTTGACTCCGCTTGGCAGTATCACTCCTTTTGCATTAATGATGCTTAACTGTGTATTTGGGGGTAAAGGCGTCGGCCTAGTCAATATGCTCATGTATGCGATTCTAGCCGTATTCCTGGCTGGATTGATGGTTGGTCGGACACCCGAATTTCTCGGTAGGAAGATCGAAGCACGCGAGATGAAGCTGATTGCAGCAGCTATTCTGGTCCATCCTTTGATCATATTAGCGCCGACTGCATTGGCTCTTGTTAGTGAACTAGGTACGGTTGCAATTACGAATCCTTCTTTTCACGGGATCTCGCAGGTGTTGTACGAATTTACATCGTCTGCGGCCAATAATGGATCCGGGTTCGAAGGACTAGCAGATAATACGCCTTTCTGGAATATATCAACGGGTATCGTAATGCTGCTTGGCCGGTATGCTTCGATGGTGCTCATGCTGGCTGTGTGCGGCTCTATGCTTCGGAAACAGTGGGTTCCTGAGACGATAGGCACTTTTAGGACCGATAATCGCTTATTCGTAGGCATTCTGGTGGGAACGGTTCTAATCATAGGCGCGTTGACGTTCTTGCCTGTTATTGTATTGGGGCCGATTGCTGAGCATTTGACGATTCGTTAAGCGTGGAGAAAGGTGGAGAACATTGTGGATACGAATAAAAAGAAATTGCTGTCAGGCGATATCGTCCGAAATGCAATTAAGGACAGCTTCATCAAGCTGAATCCTGTTGCCATGTTCAAAAATCCAGTTATGTTCGTGGTGGAAGCCGGTACGTTTATTGTTCTAGTTATGACTATATTCCCGGGTTACTTCGGAACAGAGCACAGGCTGGGCTTTAATATCTTTGTGTTTCTGATCTTGCTTTTCACTCTTTTGTTCGCGAACTTCGCTGAGGCGCTGGCTGAGGGCAGAGGAAAGGCCCAGGCGGATTCTTTGAAAAAAAGCAAACGTGAGATCACTGCCAATAAAGTTGTAAGCTCTGGAGTGAAACAGGTTCCTTCTACGGAGCTTCGTAAAGGCGATCTGGTAGTTGTCTCTCAAGGAGAAATGATCCCAGGCGATGGAGATGTCGTGGAAGGCTTGGCATCGGTGGATGAATCAGCCATTACAGGCGAGTCTGCCCCGGTGATAAAAGAAGCAGGAGGAGACTTCTCCTCCGTTACGGGCGGTACGCGTGTTGTCAGTGATCAGATCAAAATCCGCATCACGAGTGATCCGGGTGAGTCTTTTATTGATCGGATGATATCGTTAGTTGAAGGCTCCAAGAGGCAAAAGACACCTAATGAGATTGCTCTGAACACCTTATTAATCAGTCTCACGGTGATCTTCCTTATCGTTGTAGCAACATTAGCCCCAATTGCCAGTTATGTCGGTGTAGAGCTGGAGGTTCCTGTTTTGATTGCCTTGCTGGTCTGCCTGATTCCTACAACGATTGGAGGCTTGTTGTCAGCGATTGGAATAGCGGGGATGGATCGTGTGACTCAGTTTAATGTACTCGCTATGTCTGGGAAAGCGGTCGAAGCGGCGGGTGATATTAACACCATGATTCTGGATAAAACGGGAACGATCACATTCGGCAATCGGATGGCTAGTGAATTCGTCCCAGTCGGGTCGGAGACGGTTAATACGGTTGCCCAGTGGGCGGCGATCAGCTCGGTTAAGGATGAGACACCGGAAGGACGCTCTGTGCTGGAGCTGCTGAAGAAACAGGAGAGCAGTTATGATAGTACGCTCGCTGAAGGCGGTGAGTTCGTAGAGTTCAAGGCCGAAACCAGGATGAGCGGGATCAACCTGACGGATGGACGCAAAGTGCGTAAGGGTGCTGTGGATGCCGTGAGAAAGTGGGTTCTGGCACAGGGCGGCGAAGTTCCGTCTGATCTCGAGACGAAGGGAAACGCCATTGCATCGGAAGGCGGTACGCCGCTTGCTGTAGCAGTAGATGGATCAATTGTAGGGCTTATTTATTTGAAGGATACTGTTAAGCCTGGGATGAAGGAACGATTCGAGCAGCTTCGCAAAATGGGTATCAAAACTGTGATGTGTACGGGAGACAACCCGTTGACAGCAGCGACAATAGCCCGCGAAGCGGGAGTGGATGACTTTATCGCGGAGAGCAAGCCGGAGGATAAGATTGCCGTCATTCGCCGCGAGCAGGCGGAAGGGAAGCTGGTAGCTATGACCGGCGATGGCACGAATGATGCCCCGGCACTAGCCCAGGCGGATGTGGGGCTGGCAATGAATAGCGGTACGACCGCAGCCAAGGAAGCCGCTAACATGGTGGACCTGGACTCTGATCCGTCCAAGATTATTGAGGTCGTCGCGATTGGCAAGCAGCTGCTTATGACGCGCGGTGCCTTGACTACCTTCAGTATCGCTAACGATGTCGCGAAATACTTCGCGATCATTCCCGCGATGTTCACGCTGGCCATCCCGCAGATGGAGGCGTTGAACATCATGAAGCTCGGCTCGCCGCTATCGGCGATTCTATCGGCGTTGATCTTCAATGCCATCATTATTCCGTTGTTGATTCCGCTCGCGATGCGGGGCGTGGCTTATAAACCGATGAGCTCGGTCAAGCTGCTGCAGCGGAACATCCTGATCTATGGCCTTGGCGGGGTAATCGTGCCTTTTATCGGGATTAAAGCCATTGATCTTGCCGTTCATGTGTGGATCTAGGCTGGAGAAAGAGATGGAGAAGGAGGATGTGTTGGTATGAACGCAGATGGAACAAAAGATAAAGATCAAGATATAGATAACTCGGCGAGGTTTTCGCTTGGTGTAGTGCTTCGAGTGAGCTTGGTGTTTCTGGTGTTGTGCGGAATCATATACCCGCTTGTGAGCACAGGGTTGGCTCAGTTGCTGATGCCGGGTAAAGCGAATGGCAGCCTGATCGAGAACAGCGTGGGTGAGGTAATCGGCTCGGAACTGATCGGGCAATCCTTCACAGACCCGAAGTACTTCCATGGCCGGGTATCGAGTATTGAGTATAAAGCCGAAGCATCAGGCTCGAACAACTATGCTCCGTCGAATCCAGATATGCTGGAGAGGACGAAGGAGTCGATCGAGGCGTGGAAGAAGAATAATCCGGATGTTCCCGTTAGCGAGCTTCCGATCGATCTGATCACGAATTCGGGATCCGGTCTTGACCCTCACATTACCCCGCAGTCGGCTATGGTCCAGATTCCGCGGATCAGTAAGCTGACAGGGTTGTCAACTGCAGCCCTAGAGCAGCTTGTTGAGGAGCAGACAGAAGGCCGAAGCTTGGGTGTGTTCGGAGAGCCGCGGGTGAACGTGCTTAAGCTGAACTTGGCATTAGTAGATTTAGTGAAGGGATAAGGGAGGTGGTGAACCATGAAATATGAACTAGGTCGTTGTCTTCTTCACGAGCGTTTGATTGAATCTGGCCAGACAAAGGAACAGCTCGCGCAAACATTGCTGTATAAACCCGAGCGGCTTTCTGACTTTATGGAGAACAAACGAGTCATGCCTTTGCAAGTTGCCATTTCCATCGCTGGGACGATCGGTTGTGATGTACGGGATCTATATGAACTAATTCCGACTACAGGGATTCAGTGAAAATACGATTCGGTACTTAGGTCTATTGAAGTCGGGAATGAGCATTTGCTCCTTGTCGACTTTTTTGCATACCTAACAAGATACAAGGGGAGCCTGACAAACAATGGAGAAATGACTGTAATGGTTTTTTACCTGTTGCGATTAGGCGAGATCAGGTACAATATGTCCACATAGCTTACACTAATAAAGGAGAGTGCGTAGTGGACGACTATTATTGGGATACGAAAATCGAATATTTACGCCATTCGAGAGATTTATTTTACAACGACGACTATCTTGAGTTTCTAGTAAAGTCAGTATGGAAAATCGCAACCCCAGTACATATGATTGACTTTGGATGTGGCTATGGCTATTTGGGATTAAAGCTATTACCGTTATTGCCTAAAGGTTCCAAATATACAGGCGTTGATTTGGGGGTCAAACTCCTTGATGAAGCTAGAAAACTGTTCAAGCCCCTACCTTATAACACCGAATTTATTCAAGCCAATATTCATGAGATTGATTTAGAGCGAAAATATGATATCGCCCTATGCCATGCTTTTCTGCTGCATGTTCCGAATCCGTTGGATATATTAAATAAAATGATTGATTGTGTAGTTGATGAAGGAAGGATCATTACCTTTGAACCTCATTGGATAGCAAATATGGCGAATTTTCACTTGCATGGCCACGACCAATCTCAAATTGTCCAACTGGGGTTCCTTCAAAAACTATACGAACAAGATGCGAAACGAAGTGGAAAAGATGGTAACATCGGAATGAAACTACCCATCTATTTCAGTCAATTAGGGTTGAAAGACATCCAATGCAGGGTTACCGATAAGGTTAATTTTCTTCATCCTGATTTGGATATTGAGAACAAAAATAAGTTGTATAACTCTTTACGACAAAGTCCTCCTGGCGACGAACGCGAAGTGTTCATTAGTAATTTGATGGATCGAGGAGCCAGTTACCAGGAAGCATTAGATGAGTATGAAACGGAAAGCTTAATAGCGAATCAACTAACTGTGGATTCATTTTTCACTTACGCTTCCAATATGAAAATCACTTTTGGTAAGGTAGCTAGGGTATAATGAGGAAAATCAGGACAATTGTCATCGCAAGGAGAGTGCAAAAGGATTGTCATCACGCGTTATTGCTCCAGCTACTCTTTCTTTCCGTTATCGTTTAATCACTTTGCTTCTGGTCGTCGTAGTCGCGGGCATGAGCCAGGGGCTGCTGCTGCCGCTGTTGTCAATCATGCTGGAGGACTCTGGCGTCTCATCGGATATGAACGGCATTAATTCGGCAGCCATGTATATCGGGATCTTCTGCACGATGTTCTTCGTGGAGAAGCCGGTCATGCGCTTTGGTTACAAAAAAGTCATTCTAGCAGGCATCACGTTAGTCACGCTGGTCACCCTGCTCTTCCCGTTCACCCAATCGATGGCCGTCTGGTTCGTTTTGCGGCTGCTGGTCGGCGTGGGTGACAGCTCGCTCCATTATGCGACCCAGCTATGGATTGTAAGCTCAAGCCCTGCGAATCAGCGAGGAAAAAATATATCCTTGTACGGCATGGCCTACGGCCTCGGCTTCAGCTTGGGACCGCTTGGCATTAATCTGCTTCCACTCGGAAGAGCAGTTCCGTTCCTTGTCTCCTGTCTGTTCTTCGTCACTGTGCTGCTGCTCGTGCTGCGTATGAAGAATGAGATGCCCGAGCGGGCTGCAAGGGGAGCCGCAATCGAGAATCGGTTCGTAACAACGTATCGCGTCGCGTGGTTCGTACTCATACCAAGCTTCCTGTATGGATTGATGGAAGCTTCCATGAACAGCAGCTTCCCACTGTACGGCTTGCGCATTGAGCTGAGTCAGCATTGGATATCGCTTCTGCTATTGGCATTCGGTGTAGGGAGTCTGATCCTGCAGCTGCCGCTTGGTATCTTGAGTGACCGGATCGGGCGGAAGCCGGTACTGATCGCCTGTGGAGTAGTAGGCTCGCTTGCTTTCTTCGCGATACCTGCCGCTGGAGGCAATGTCGCGCTGTTGTGCGTGACATTCGCTATAGCCGGCGGCATGGTGGGATCGTTCTATTCCTTGGGACTCGCTTATGCGGCGGATATTTTACCCCGGGCAATATTGCCTGCGGCGAATGTCATTGCCTCCATCCACTTCAGCATTGGAAGTATCATGGGACCTACACTCGGCGGATACGGCATCCGCTATGTATCTGTGAATAGCATTTTTCTGTTCTTGGGCGCCGCATTCCTGGCTTTTGCGCTGCTCGGCCTCGGATTTCGCCCGAAAGGCCAAACGGAACAGATCGTTCATCAAGAACCTTAAATTCTGCAGGTTTTGCAGCTGAGCACAGAGAGCTAACTGCAAAACCTGCAGTTAATTCTCTCCAAACGATATGACAAATAATAATAACTGTAAAACCTACAGTAAATTATCAGCGGTTTGCCGAAATGAGCAAGTTTTCACAGAATTAACGTTAGGAAATGCAGTTATTTTGGTAAAATGCCTCGAACCAAGAAAATTAGCTGCAGCTTTTGCAGTTAGTAGAGATCCGCGTCCCTTAATCTGCCAAGAAAGCTGGATTGCGGGTTCCCCTGGATACCGAAACTAGCGAAGGTTGCGGCGGTTGACAGCTTTTCTTCATATGAAAAAACAAACATCCCGATCCACCAATAAAGTGGTTCGGGATGTTTCGCGTTCAAAGTATTCTAATTAGCTTAAGGGAGCAGGCCGATCCATGTAAATGGTTTTCACTTGGGTGAAAAATTCTCGAGCTGACTTGCCCTGCTCGCGTGAACTGGAGCTGGATTCCTTCATCCCGCCGAACGGGACATGCGGTTCCGCACCTGCCGTCTCCGAGTTGACGTGCACGATGCCGCATTCAACCTCGTCGACGTAGCGCAGCGCTTTGCCCAGGTCGCGGGTGAATACCGCTGTGCTCAGACCGAAGCTGCTGCGGTTGACGAGTGCCAGTGCTTCATCCATGCTCGCGGCTGGAATGACGGAGACTAAGGGACCGAATATCTCTTCGGTTGCGAGCCTGCTGTCCGGGTTCACATTCGTGAAGACCGTGGGAGATACGAAGAAACCGGATGAGTCCAGGGAAGTGCCGCCGGTTACGAGCTGGGCGCCTTCCTGCCCGCCAATCTTCACGTAATCCAACACAGTTTGCAGTTGATCAGCGGAAGCCAAGGGGCCCATATAGGTTTGCGGATCAAGCGGATCGCCAACTTGCAAGGCGCGGCAGCGCTCTGCAAGCGCCTCGGTGAAGGCTCCGACTAGCGGAGCTTCAACGATTACCCGGCTTGTCGCGGTGCATTTTTGACCGGTCGAGCGCATGGCTCCGCGAATCGTCATTTCAACTGCAAGCTCGAGATCGGCGTCTGCCAGGACAACGACGGCATTCTTGCCGCCCATCTCAAGCTGATATTTGGCGCCTCGAGCGGCACAGCCCATTCCGATATTGCGGCCCACGCCGTTGGAGCCGGTGAAGGAGATGGCGCGAACTTGGGTGTCCGCCACCAATGCTGCTCCCAGTACGGAACCGCGTCCGAAGACTACGTTCAACACACCTTTCGGGACTCCTGCATCTACAAGCGCCTGTGTCAGATGGAAAGCTGTCATCGGTGTAAGGTCAGCAGGCTTCCATACAACGGTGTTGCCATATGCGAGTGCAGGAGCGATCTTCCATGCAGGTATGGCGATAGGGAAGTTCCACGGAGTAATAACGCCAACTACACCTACGGGCTCGCGGCGGGTATAGAGCAGAGTAGTAGGGTCTTGCGCGGCATACACTTCACCTGTCTCCTGGCGGGCTTCGCCGGCATAGTAGCGCAGGATTGCGGCTGCGCGAAGTGTCTCACCCTTGGCCTCGGCCAATGTTTTGCCTTCTTCCAGAGTGAGATCGCGTGCGATGGTATCGACTCGGGAAGTGAGGATGTCCGCTGCGCGGTACATGATATCTCCACGAGCTACTATACTCATGCTGCGCCATTTAGGATAAGCGGTTGCTGCGGAAGCCACAGCGTCCTGCAGGTCGTGCCCATCGCTCTCGGGAAATTGACCGAGCACTTCTGAGCTCCGGCTAGGATTAGTATCCGGACGCAGCTTCCCGGAGCGGGCAGGTGCCCATCTGCCATCAATAAGGTTATGGTAAGATTCCATTCGTATTTCTCCCTTCAATGTTGTTCAGTATATTGAACTTAAGTACAGAAAATAACATACCCAAACGATACCATGGGAGTCCACGCCTGACAAGAGCTTTAAGCTGATAAAAGTCGCGCTTCGTCTATGGCAACAATGTCCGGTGGAAGCGTACCAACTCCCCGGCCACCTTGCTGCTAATCAGTTCAAGCAGCTTCCGGCCGCTCTCTGCGTTTGCAGGGCCCGCATCGTCGCTGTAACCGTCGATAGCAGCCCAGCTGCCGTGGCGCTGAATTATAGTTCCAGCAGAAGGATCCGTCGGCGTCTCCGGCAGCGGCCGTTTGTTAGGCAGGGGAAGCAGATCGGTGCGGACAAGCTCGGGACGCATGGCTAGCATGAGGGAGGTTTCGAACCCTCCGGCATGCCCAGGCACCATACCCAGACTGGCTGCTCGCCCCTCATTCACCATAGCGTCCCAAGCGATCGTCCAGTAAGATGCGGCGCCAGCCACCACCGGATGGCGCAGGGCAAGCTCGCGCGCCGCCAGTCGAACACACTCCTCGTTGCCTCCGTGGCTGTTAAGCAGGAAGATGTGGCGGAACCCACTGCTTACAAGCGAGTCAGTCAGTTCGTGAAGAACTTGAATTAATGTAGACGTGGATAATGACATGGCACCGGGATAAATAAGATGATGTTGCGAAGCTCCGTATGTAACCACGGGACATACAAGAATCGGGATTTCCTGACTGGCCTCCGCAGCGGCGGCGAGTGAAATGTTCTCTGCAATCAAGGAGTCTACCAGTACGGGAAGATGCGGTCCGTGCTGTTCAATAGCGGCCACCGGCAATACTACTGTTGCCTCAGGTGCCCACTCTCCAAGCTCAGTTCGGGTTAATTCGTGGAAACGCATACTTCTAGGTCTGTGGCTAGACGAGCTCATAGGAATTCTCCTTTACACTATAATTACTCTATATTATACTTTGAACTATCAATAATTTGAAGTGGATTTCATTATGCTGAACTAATTATATTTGGAGGTGCCATTATGCAGGATACTCTTGATTTTTTGGCTGGCTTAGGATTACCAACTAGAGATGCGCACGAGCTTCCAACTTCGACTAAACGCTTCCCCGACGGAGCGCAGGTACGGGTTGAAATTCCGAGCGTTGAAGGACCGAATGCCCTTGCTGCCACATTGGAAACGGCAAAAGAATACGAAGTGCCCATTCATCGCGTCTCTCAAGGAAGCGGTATCATGCTTTTAACGGATGCGGAGATTCGTGAGATGCTCCAACTCGCTGCGGCGAATGGCGTAGAAGTAAGCTTATTTGTCGGACCGCGCACGACTTGGGATATTACAGCAGCCAGCCACACGGCCGCAGGTAAAGGGCAGGCGCTTAGACACGAGGGGATGGATCAGCTCGTCTATGCGATTGAAGATATCAAACGTGGTTGCCGCTTGGGCATGCGCGGGGTTCTTGTGGCAGATGAAGGTCTGCTGCTTGTTGTCAATGAAATGAAGAGAGCAGGTCAGCTGCCTGCAGACCTGGTCGTCAAAGTATCTGTATCCATGGGTGCGGCTAACCCGGCTTCAATAAGGCAAATGGAAGCGATTGGAGCTAACACCTACAACGTGCCTACTGCATTGACACTGGCAAGGCTTGGGGCGATCCGTCAGGCTGTGCAAATGCCTCTCGATCTTTATGTAGAAGCACCAGACGACTTCGGCGGACAAATACGGATGTATGAAATTCCGGAAATTGTGCGGGTCGTTTCACCGGTATACATCAAATTCGGACTTCGCAATGCAGCGAGTGTATATCCATGCGGCGGGCATATTGAACCGATGGCGATTGCTCAATGCAAGGAGAAAGTGCGGCGTGCGGCAATAGGGCTCGAGATCCTTCGCCGTTATTATCCTGAGGCGGTAATGTCGAAGCCAGGCGCTCTTGGTCTCGGTATACCGAAGGTATAAACACCGGGTGTAAGGGAGGAAAGCCAATGTCTGGAACCAATACTATAGGGATAGCCGTTATTGGATGCGGTGATATTGTGATGGCGCAGCATTTGCCTGCCCTGATGGAGAATACGTCTGTCCGTATAGTTGCAGTATGCGATGTCGATCAGGAACGTGCAGCAACGGCAGGGGCTATATGCAGCAGTGAATATAATACGACAGACCACCTCCGTCTTCTGGCTGATGCTAACGTTCAGGCGGTATTGGTGTGCACTCCCCCATGGGTGACACCTGCAATTACAATAGAAGCACTGCTAGCGGGCAAGGATGTTTTGTGTGAGAAGCCTATGGCCACTACAGTTGAAAAGGCGGAAGAGGTGGCAGCGGCCGAAAGGGAAAGCGGTCGTCTGCTGCAGGTTGGGTTTACATATCGGCATGGTCCGTTGATGGACGCTTTGCAGAGCTGGATTCAGGAAGGGCGTCTCGGGCGTCCTCTGCAGATTCGATTAAGCTTATTCGATGAAATATGGGATCCAGAAGGGAACTCAGAGCATTATCATCGGATTCTGAATACTTTGCGACACGGCCCCCCATGCATACATGATGGTGCACATGCCGCTGATCACTTGGCCTTCCTGACTGGCTCGAGGCCGGTTCGTGTAGCTGCCCAAGGGCTGACTACTCGCCCGGAATTCCCTGCTCCGAACTACAATACAGCGTTGATTGAGTATGAGAACGGCGATCAGGCGAAGCTCGAGGTCGGCTGGTTCTTCCCGCACCTGCCATCTGGCGAATATCAAATTCTAGGTCCGAAAGGGATGGCCTATCTCGACAGGGTTAACGGAGAAGCGGTACTAATGTGCGGAACGGTTATTGAGCGAATTCAACTATCGGAGGACCGCACACGCTCTTGTTTTCGAATACAGCTCAGCAAGTTTCTGGATTGCATCCGCCAGCGGAGAACCCCTGTCCCAGGAAGCAGGGAAGGAATAGCGAGCTTGCGGCTCACACAGGCCATTGTTGATTCCATGGCTGCCGGATACCCTGTAGAGTTGAATCAGGAGGGTCGAGCATGATTATAGACGCGCATGTTACAGTAGGAGAAGGACGTTACCACAAGGTTGATCCTGGATTGTTGGCAGCAGAGATGGACCGCTGCGGGATCGACCAAGCTTTGATCAGCCCGGTGGATCGGGAGATGGCAGTCTATAATCGTGAGGGGAATGACCGCGTACTAGCATTGTCCAGACAGTATCCTGGCCGTTTCCTGGCTTATGCGACGGCTAACCCCTGGTATGGGAGCGCAGCTGTGGAAGAGCTCGAGCGAGCGCTGGCTGAAGGAGCGTGTGCAATTAAGCTGCACCCTCCTGTTCAGGGCTTTATGATTCTGGAAAGCCTGGTCCACCCTCTTATAGAAGTGGCTGCCCGCCATCAGGTGCCGGTCTATGTTCATACAGGCACGCCTGCTTTTGCTCTCCCCTTGCAGCTAACTGAGCTCGCGCTCACCTATCCTGAGGTTTCTTTTATAATGGGGAAGAATGGGAAGACCGATTTCTGGATGGATGCTATTCCCGCGCTCGAAACCGCGCCCAATCTGTTTGGAGATACTGCGCATGATTTTCCGGAACGGGGTATGAAACGAATGCATGGTGTGATCGGAGCTGAACGGATGATTTTTTCGAGCAATCACCCTGTGTCGCGGATCGGGCTTGAAATCGATAAGGTACGAGATATCCAAGTGTCTGACACGGAGAAGGCTGCTATTCTAGGCGGAAATATTCACAGATTATTAGGTCTAAGAAACAATTGAACTCGGATCGAGAGGAGGTATTGGCATGAAGGTAGACTTTCACGTACACCAGCCTGCCCGAAGCGGGGAGGGGACATATCCCTACAAGGCTGCGGATTATATCGCGTTCATGGACGAGCATTCGATTGATATTAGCGTGATGCTCACGATTGATGGCTTCTGGGCGGATCCTCGAGCCTGCAACGATTATTTGGCCGAATGGTGTGCGCCTTTTCCCGATCGGATCGTACCCTTCTGTACGGTAGACCCCCGCAAAGAAGGGGCGGCCGAAGAGGTGGAGCGATGCGTCACCGAGCTTGGAATGCGAGGAGTAAAGTTTCACAACTGGCTGCAAGGGTTCAGCCCCCTGGAAGGCTTCATGGCGCCTGTCTGTGAGAGGGCCTCATCGCTTGGCATTCCGCTTTTTTTTCACGATGGTACGCCGCCCTACTCATCCTCCTTGCAGATTGCACATTTGGCCGTAAGACATCCTGAGCTCAAGGTTGTGCTCGGGCACGCCGGTCTGCACGACTTATGGCCAGAGGCTATCGCAGCAGGAAAAAGGCATCGCAACGTGTATTTATGCATGTGTGCGACACCTCCTTTTGCAATGGAGCAGATTGTGTCTCAGGTTCCACTCGAGCAGATCGTATTCGGCACCGATGGCGGTCTTTTCCACGTTCCGCAGCAGCCCTATGTCGACTACCGGTTTCGTGAATTCGACGCTTTGGAAATTTCGGAGGAGGCCAAGCAGCAAATATTGGGTCCCAACGCTCTGCAATTGTTAGGCAGATCTAATCTTAATACCTCGGACAGGAGGGGCGGACAGTGAAAATTACATCTATAGAAACGATTCCCGTTCAAGTGCCCATTCACCCCGAGCGAGCCATTCGTTCCGGCCGTGGCAGCCATTTGGTCTCACCGTTCCTTCTCGTTAAAGTGCATACCGACGAAGGCATCACAGGGTTGGGTGAAGTTTCTTGTACACCTGGATGGAGCGGTGAGGATCAAGTTACGGCATCGCATTTCATCCAGAACTTCCTGGCCCCCTTACTTATTGGTGAAAATCCCTTGAACGTGGAGGTGCTGACGCAGCGCATACACCGCCGCATTGCTCACAATATGTTTACCAAGGCCGCCTTGGAAATGGCGTTCTGGGACATTCTAGGCAAGGCCGCTGGGCTGCCCGTCTATCGTCTTATGGGCGGTGCGGTGCGAGACTTCGTGCCCACCAAGTTCTCTATAACCGGCGTGGAGCCGGACAGAGCTGCAGAGATCGGAGCTTGGGCGGTAGAAGAAGGATTCCGCGCCATGAAAGTGAAGGTAGGCACAGGGCCGGACAAAGACGTGGCTCGTGTCAAAGCAGTGCGTGAGGCGGTAGGACCGTCGATCAAGTTGGGTGTTGACGCGAACGGCGGCTGGACTTCTTCCCGAGAAGCGATTCAGACGATCCGACGGCTGTGCGAGGAAGGGATTTACTTCGCCGAGCAGCCAGTCCCTGCGCTGGATATGTCATGGTTGGCGGATGTACGCAGTCAAGTAACAGTGCCGATCATTGCCGACGAGAGCCTGTATACGCTGCAGGATGCAATGGGACTTGTAAGAGCAGGAGCAGCGGATGTGCTCTCGATCTATGTGGGCAAAGGCGGAGGCATAGGACCTGCTCGCAAAGTAGCTGCTGTGGCTGAGGCCGCAGGGATTACATGCACGGTAGGCAGCAACTTGGAGCTTGGAGTGGCCAGCGCTGCCATGATACATCTCGCCATGGCGACAACAGGCATCGGTGCGGAAGAATATCCGTGTGATATTCTGGGTCCTTTCTTCTATGCCGATATGCTGCTTCAGGAACCGCTGCCGATTGTAGGCGGCCAAGCGAGACCGCTCGAGCGGCCTGGCTTGGGCGTGGAGTTGGACGAAGAGAAGGTAGAGTTATACCGCGTTCGTTAGAGAAAGCTTGCAATAGAGTCGTCTATTGTTGTTAGTTTGGAGGGATGACGGGTGTATTTACCTAGAAGCATCGGTGCTCGGATTAGCTGTGACTATACGTACCGCGGTCACCGAATCGCAGTGCTGGAGAATGAAACCTTGGCCGTTACGGTGCTCCTGGATCAAGGCGGCAGTATAGTTGAATTCCGCTTCAAGCCGTTGGATGTGGACGTCATGTACCGTGCCCCATGGGGGATGCGGACTTGGGACAGCTGGGTGCCGACTTCCGCTAATCCGCGCGGGAATTGGGTTGATCACTACCCGGGCGGGTGGCAGACTGTTTTTCCATCCGGCGGCGGTCCGTCGAGTTACAAGGGTGCGGAGCTAGGAACGCATGGTGAAGCTTGCTTGATGGGGTGGGAATACGAAGTGCTCTTGGACACCCCTGATGAGGTTGCCCTTCTTATGCGGGTCGAGATGCAGCGCATGCCGTTTCGCATGGAGCGCGAGCTTCGCCTGAAGAAAGGGAGCGGCGCTCTGAACATTCGGGAAACGATCGAGAATCTGAGTCCGCAGGCGATGCCTTGTATGTGGGGGCAGCATCCTGCATTGGGCGAGCCGTTCCTGGGGCCGGATCTCGAGCTGCACATGCCCCAGTGTCGTATCTCTCGCGGCTCTGGCGGCGGAGATTTGCCGGGTCGCATCGTGCCGGGATCGTCTGGCACATGGCCTTACTTGCCTGGACGTGACGGGCAACAGGTTGATTTGCGGCACATGCCGCCAAGGGAGCAGCTGGCAAGCGACATGCTGTTCGCGGCTGAGCTCGCGGAAGGCTGGGCAGCAGCCAGCAACTCGCAGCTCGGACTGGGCTTCGGACTGAGCTGGCCTTTGGAGCTGTGGCCTTATGTGTGGATATGGCAAGAGTTCGGCGGAATGAGCAATGCCCCGTGGTTCGGCCGTGCTTACGCCTTGGGCCTTGAACCGTTCAGCAGCATTCCCGACCCCGATGTATCAGGTTTGGCGGGTGCAATAGCAAACGGCACTGCGATGTGGGTTGGTCCTGGCGAGCAGCGTTCCGTATCCTATCATGCAGTAGCTTTTGCTTACGAGAATTCGAAGGCGATACAACGAATAACGCCTGAAGGCGAAGTACAGTGGCAGACTGGGAGGAAAAAAGAATGATCGACTATCATACCCATCTTGGGGAGCCGAAGCATTACGGAACCGAGTATTTGGCGGAAGGGTTCAAAATGCGGGGCAAGCCTGTGCAGCGCACGACCCCGGATGAGCATTACGAAGAGATGAAGAATGTGGATAAATGCATCGTACTTGCGTTTCGGAGCAGGCATCTCGGCTTCAATGTGCCTAATGAATATGTAGCTGAATATTGCAGCAGGGATCCGAAGAAACTCATAGGCTTTGCATGTGTGGATCCTCATGATTATAACGCCTTGGACGAGCTCAAGGAGTGCGTGAGCAATCTGGGCATGAGAGGGCTGAAGACCAGTCCGATCTACCAGGCGTATGATCCGATGGATGAGCGGATGATGCGCATTTACCGCTATTGCGAGGATAACGGCCTGCCCATCCTGACACATCACGGCACTACTTTTCCGCGAAGAGCTCCTATGAAATGGGCACATCCCGAGCAATTGGAAGAAGTGGCTCTGGCTTTTCCCGAATTGCGGATCATCATCGCGCATATGGGGCATCCGTGGGAAGGAGAGACGATCAGCGTAATCCGTAAGCATCCTAACGTATACGCGGACGTATCGGCCCTCTTTTACCGACCATGGCAGCTATACAACTCCCTGACCTTAGCGAAGGAGTACGGGGTGTGGAAGAAGCTTATTTTTGGCACGGACTACCCGATCTGCACATTTGCGGATTCTGTAGCAGGCCTGCGCAAGTCGGCGGAGTATGCCCAGCAGATGCCGTTCCCAAGCTACACACCGGCTGATATAGAAGCGCTTCTGAACAATAATATTCTTAAGGAACTCAATCTGGAGTAAGCCGCAGGGAGGCCGACTTATTATGAGCAAGCAAGAATTGCGCACGGACGGTGCTCCGGCCAAGGTGGGCGCGTACTCACAAGGGCTGCGGGCTGGAGACTACATATTCGTAGCGGGACAAGTGGGTCGCGATCCGGTGACAACGGAGCTGGCCGAAGGAATTGAAGCTCAGACCGTCCGTACATTGGAAAATGTGAAGGCGATCCTCGCAGAGGGCGGGGCTACGCTTGCCGATGTGGTGAAGTCCACCGTTCATCTGAAGGACATGAGCCTGTTCAAGCAGTTTGATCAGGTGTATGAAGGGTATTTTCCAGATCCGAAGCCGGTCCGGACTACAGTAGGAAGCTTTTTGCCTAATGCGTTGGTTGAGATTGATGTTATAGCTTATGCGCCTCTTAATCGCGAGTCCTGAACGCTATGTGTGAATCAGGGACCTTCTCGGCGCGAGAAGATCCCATCGCATCGCACCTTACTTTAATAGGGGGTCATTATCCAATCGCTCTTTGATTAATTTGATGCCGCGGCTGCACCGATAACAGCTTGGGTCGCTGCAGAGCAGGGCAGTGAAATCGCCGTGCAGCAAATCTGTCGTGCAGTCTATGACTGCCTGTCCAGGCATCCATTGAACTAGAGCGTTGCCAATCAGGGCGTCGCGAACAGCGCCTCGACGCCTCAAGCTGTCTTCAATAACCCCGAAAGCTCGGCTGCAGCCAGGCGGATCGTATACTTCTACCTCTAGCGGAGTGGCGCCGGTTACTTGAATACGTGTCGTCCAGTCGGGATTGAAAGGGATTGTCGCATACGGAGCAAGCGCGTAAGCCTCGCCGACATGAATAGTTGAGTTGTTAGCGTGCCCGACACCGAGCAGTAGAATGCCGCCCCCCGACTTGGCTACACGATCCAAAGGGCTGTCAATTCCAAGGCCCGGGACGAGGTGATGTCCCTCGCATACCTTTTCCGCATCCTTTCCGATAGCGGCGACTGAGTGAGTGGGATGGAGCGAACGCACCGAGTCCGTGCGATTGCGCAGCAGCTCGGTAATAATGCCGGTTCGGCTAGGGGTGGATGATGGATCGAATATCTCGTTATTGTAAGTAAAGGTGGGTACGACGAGAAGGCCATCCTTGCCGATACATTCCAGCAGAGCATCTATTACTGTATCTACACCGCCTTCAACGTTGCCTATATTGCGGTATGCGCTGTGAACTACAAGTGAAGTGCCAGGCAGAACGCCTAGTTGTTGAAAAGATGCTATTAAGGATTGTTTAGTAAGTTGTTGCTTCAAAAGGATCTCCTCCCACAGCTTGGGGTTGTTCGTTACTAATCGTTATGGTATGTTAGGAATGCACTTTCAGTTCCGAATACTGAACTACGTTTCAGAATAATCGATATCTCCATTGTAGCATCGCGGCTGATAGGGATCAATCCATAAATGTACGGAATGAGTTATTTTTGCTACCTTTGTTATAGGAAGAGGGAAGTAAGTGAAGGTTGAGAGTTGGTGGTCTATATGACGAGTAAAAGAGAATCGAATTCCCGCATCATTCCTAACGTTGAGCGGGCATTCAAAATGTTGGAGCTTCTTAGTAAAGAGCCCTTAGGGCTGCGTTTTGCTGATGTCTGTACCCATCTGTCGCTCGCGAAGAGCAGTGCTTTTGTGCTTCTGGAGAGCTTGGAGGCGCTCGGGTATATCGAGAAGAACGCCGACGGCAGGTACCGCGCAACACTGCGATTGTTCCAGTTGGGCAGCAAGGTGCTCAGCCATCTGGATATTCGTGCAACTGCTCTGCCTTTTATGGTGGCTTTGAGAGATAAGTCAGGCTTTCCGGTGCATTTGGCTATGCTGGACGGGTCTGATGTGGTTTATCTGGAAAAGGTGGAAGGGACGGGCTTCGTGCGGTTCGATACTTATATTGGCAAGCGTGCCCCCGTTCATCTGACAGCAGTGGGCAAGGCTATTGCGGCCTTTCTGCCTGAGTCGCAGGTTGACGAGATCATTGCCGCCAGAGGATTAGGAGGCGGGACTGAGAAATCCTCCAGCACCCCCGCTGATTTCAAATCTGCCCTGCAAACTGTGCGCAAGCTCGGCTTCTCGTTGGATGACGAGGAAGAGGTCCTGGGCGTGCGATGCATCGGCGCACCAGTCCGTGACAATGCGGGCAAGGTCATAGCCTCGATTAGTATTATTGCTATGCACCGAGAGCTCCCGGCGGCGCGCTTCCAAGAGTTCACTGGCATGGTTATTGACACTGCACAGCGTATTTCGACCGCAATGGGCTATACCTCAATCCAAACGGATTCGTAATGGGTGCTCGTGTGGGAAAGCAATTTAAGCTAACAAGAAACAAGGCTTGCGCCCACCGCGTTTGGATCAGGGCGCTTTTTTCATACGGGTATGTGAGAAATTAATCCTTTGCCCTACATTCCATTTATCAGGAGAGAGCTAATGGTACAACACCGTTATTCTTCTATCACCCTATACACCTTCTGTAGACAAATCTTCTCTTCCCTCGGCTTTGCAGATCACGATGCCCATGCGGCAGCCGATTCACTTGTCCAGGCTGAGTTGGAAGGAGCCAGCAGTCACGGTGTGAGCCGACTGGCTATTTACACCAAGAGAATTAAGGAAGGCCGCATTGAAGCCAAACCAGACATTCGCATGACTCCAACAGGATCAATATGGAGCATAGATGGTGGAAACGGCTTGGGCCAAGTAGTTTCCACGCGTGCATTACAGGCGGCAATCCCGGCGGCGAGAGAGAGCGGAATGGCTGGCCTTTTCATTCGGAACAGCAATCATTTTGGAACGGCTTCTTACTACTGTCAGATGGCTTGCAAGGAGCGAATGGCTTTAATTGCTATGACCAATTCTCCGCCAGGCATTCCGCCATCAGGAGGGAAAAGGGCCTTTTTAGGTACGAATCCGATTGCTTTCGGCTTCCCGACCCGTAAGGATCCTCCTGTGATCATCGATATGTCTTCTAGTGTAGTAGCCAGGGGAAAAATCATTCTTGCGCAGAAGCAGGGACAATCCATTCCATTAGGCTGGGCTGTCGATGAGGAAGGGAACGACACGACAGATGCTGCGAGTGCTCTTAGAGGGGCCGTCTTGCCGCTCGGAGGCGCAAAAGGTTATGCACTGGCTATGGCCGTAGAGATGATGACAGCCATTTTATCTCAAGCAGCCTTCGGACCACATGTTAATAATTTGTACCAAGAGGGCAGTCCTCCTGCTAATGTGGGTCACTGTTTCATTTTGCTGGACATTGCGAAATGGATGCCTATAGAGGATTATTACGATTATACAGAGCAATTTTTGCAGGAGATCAAACGGGAACCCCTAGCGACACATGCTGAAGAAATATTGTATCCGGGCGAGCGCCGTTATAGAACTTACTTGGAAAATATGCACGCAGGGGTCCTGTTGTCGGATGAAGTCCGAATGGAGTTAGTAGAAATCGGTCGACAGTGTGGAGTTCCATTCTTATAAACGAAGTAACAATTCTATGAATAGGTGAGGGCATGTCTTTACGGACATAATCATATCTGAATTGATCTGGCCAAATGGAATTGATGCCTTGCAAGAGAATAGATTAGTTGCTTTTTTGCAATAAAAGTAAGCCAATTTTCGGTAGGATTGAATTTAGTTGCATAATTTGGTTACTACTTAGGTTTCGATTGCTCGAATCCGTTGTGTGGTTCCACCTTCCATAAGCGAAAATCGCTGTTCTTTCCTGCTTCATTTCTGCTTATCGTGGCCAGTAGGGAGTACAGTGACGCGAAACTTATTGATAAGCCATGTTACTATTGTCTATTTGGGCCATTTCATCGCTCAGGCACGAATTAGCCAATCTAACTATCCCTTATTACCACTTTGTGAACCAAATTTCCTCAAAACCAGCCAATAACCAATAGTAAAACTTGCTATCCCAGAAAAAACCGTCTTTTCCATCCTAATAACCTATACTAGCACTGGCTATCAGATCTCCACAGGACCTAAGTAGTAACCATAATTGCAATTAATTTGTTGTAACAGTCTCGTTAGTGGAACTAAATTGCACCGCTGAGGCCACGCCAGCAAATAGGTCCAAGACGGCAAAGAACCGTCAGTAGAGCAGACGGTTCGTACAAATGCGGCAGAATCTTGCTCATTCAAGCCTTCCGAAAAGAGAACAATCTTACCGCTCCCATTCATTTTCCCTGCAAGTGTGAAAGCACCTTTTCCGCGGCAGACTCGAACAGCTGCTCAATGCTGCGGTCCCAACGAGATGGATACCCCCAAGTGCGCCAAGCGTCAACCTCGTAGCCACCTTCGTCGTACATCGCCCGCCTCGGGATATAACCGATCTGAGCGTGACAGTAGCTCAAGGTGACGAGCTTCAGCTTCGGATGGCGCTCCTTCAGCCGCAGACCGTAGGCGGCCACGGTCTCTCCCGGATGGCCTAGCAAATAAATATCGCCCAATCGCAATCCATGCAGGCGGGCTTCAATCGAAGTGGGCCATACAGGCTCGCCCTCCCACTTTTGCAGCTGGTAGTGCGCCCAGCGCACATCGCCAGGGTGCTCGCCATCTATACGAGCTTCAATCTCGCTGCGAGAGGGAAAATGCTCAAACGTTGGATCGCAGCTGACTATGAAGCTGGACAACGTATCATCCGCCACGGGCTCCATCCTATGAGCGAATATAAGGAGCACCTTCCAAGCCAAGCTGCGTCCGGCTGCTTCCACATCCTCGCCTTGATCCGGCAAGGTGTAGCGCTGCTTCTCACTGCTATGTACACCGACGACTGCGTCGGCCCCACAGCCTTGCAGGAACATAGCTCGCGCACCGTCCTCCAGGCGCGATTCAATTACACGGCGAGCAACGCCTGGATACTCGGCTGAGATTAGCAATTGATTCGTCATTGTAGGATGACAAGCATAGCTGAACATGACCAGCTTGCAGCTCCCATCCGGACGATGCGCGGCAATGACCGGCACTTCATGGTCGACGATGCCGAATGGATTGGCGGCGAACAGATTCTGACCGTCCACGATTAGACGGCGGGATACGGCAAGGTCACTATGGCCGCTGCCATAAGAGAGCGACACATGCTCGAGATCTGCCCTAGCTGCACTGCATGTCTCCACAACAGCCTCGATCAGCGAGGAGAAATATTCAGCTGGGAAGACCGCATGCTCGAAGCCTGGCGTTGGCTCGCGATAGAGCGGGGCGCAATGGGTGTGCGTCCAGTGAATGAGCACTTGATCGTCACGCAGGCCCCATACCTCATGAAGCCGCTGCTGCAGTATATCGGTCCATTCGCGGGTAATGCCGACCTGATCCAGGACGATCAGTACATGATCGTATTCCTGGCTTCGCATCCATGCTGCTTGGGCACGCAGGTCGTCAAGCACACCAACAGAGGGCTCGGTACGATTAGAGAAACCTCCAAGCCATGTTCCTACTGGAGGGGTTACGATACGCTCGGCAAATCCCAATTCCATCTTGCTCGGCCTCCTTTTACTATATTCTACTGATATTCGCCGGAATAGACTTGAATCCTTCACTGTATTTCTAATCTGTGATATGAAGCGGTATAATGAAGAAATTGAAGCAGAGAACGGTGGGATTCGATTTGCAGAAATGTATCTTAGTGGTAGAAGACGATAGGTCCATAGCTGAAATGGTGCAAAACCACCTGACCAAAGAGGGATTCGGAGTTGTCCATGCTGCGGATGGAGGGGAAGCGCTCAGATTGTTCACTGGGCAACCTTTCGATCTAGTGCTGTTAGACTTGATGCTCCCTGAGATGGATGGCATGGACGTGCTGCGGATAATGAGAGAGAGGAGCTTCGTCCCCGTGCTGATCATGTCAGCCAAGGATAGCGATGTAGACAAGGCGCTCGGTCTTGGATTCGGAGCTGACGATTACCTCACAAAGCCTTTCTCGCTCATAGAACTGTCGGCAAGAGTCAAAGCGTCTCTGCGCAGAGCGAACCAGTATTCCCAGAATGCTGCTGCAGGGGGCGGGGGGATTATTCATTTCATGAACTTACAATGGACATTGACCATTTTCAAGTGAGCAAGAACGGCATAGAGCTGAAGCTGACCTCGAAGGAACTGCAAATTCTCAAACTGCTTATGACAAATCCGAAACGCGCTTTCTCCAAAGAACAAATATACAGAACCGTATGGAAAGAGGACTATTACGGCGATGAAAATGCCATAAATGTTCATATTAGCCGTCTGAGAGAGAAGATTGAAGATGATCTTTCTGCCCCGCAATATATTAAGACGGTGTGGGGGATCGGTTACAAGTTAGGAGAGTTTGGATCATGATCTATTTCCTTGCCGCGCTAGCAACGGTACTGCTTCTAATCGTAATCATTCAGTATGCGGTAAGCCGTAATAAGCAACGCCAGCTTGATTACATCCGTTTCCAACTGGATCATTTGCTACAAAGCGGTACCTGCGAGCATATTCTCCTATTCACAAGTGATCGGCAATTGCACAGCCTATTGAATGCTTTGAACCGTTTATTGGATGAGAATCGGCAGACTAAGGCAGACTATACCAGAACAGAAATGTCGATCAAAAAAATGCTGACCAATATGTCCCATGATTTGAAAACACCCTTAACGGTTGTGCTCGGACTGACAGAAACAATCTCTAGCGACCTGACACTGAGCAGCGAGGAAAGACAACGGTTATTGAGCAAGGTTCACGATAAAGCGAACGATATGCTTAGTCTGATGAACAAATTTTTTGACTTGGCCAGATTGGAGTCTGGAGATCAAGCGTTGACCCTGTCAAAGATCAATATTACGGAAGTAAGCAAAAACAATATTTTGTTCTTTTATGAAAACATCGTATCACGCGGCTTTGAGGCTGCAATCGATATTCCTGATCATGCGGTCCATGTAATGGGGAACGAAGAAGCACTCAATCGGATTTTGAACAATCTGATCTCCAATGCCATTCGATACGGCGGCGACGGCAAGGTTGTTGGTTTGAAGCTGAGAGAAGACGCGGAGTATGTCTATATGGATGTCTGGGATCAGGGAAAAGGCATTAGCGAGCCGCAGCAAAAGTTGATTTTTGAACGGTTATACACGTTGGAGGATTCCAGAAATCATTTATACCAGGGCAGCGGACTCGGACTGACGATAACGAAAAGGTTAGTTGAAATCATGAACGGGACGATCACACTCAAAAGCACTCCTTATAATAGAACGGTATTCACTGTTAAGCTCAGGAAAATCAATTATAGTTGAAAGACTCATAATCTGTGGTTATTCCCTAATATTCCTATTTTTACATTGAAAACGCTTCAAATAAAGCGTTTTCAGGAGGAAATGAAAGAAAAACGTATCTTTTTTATAGTTTTCGTAAATAAATAGCAGGATTTCCTCGGATTTTGTCGTATAATCTATTTACATACCCTACACAAAATACTAGTAACGAGGAGCGACCTCATGTACGTTCGGCCTTTTCAACTATCAGATTATGCTATGATTACAAGCTTGATGGAAGAAGTGCTTTCGGTAGCCTGTGCGGAAGAGACGATGGAGGCTTTTGCTAAGCAGCTCTCACTGGATTCTGACCTCATCCTAGTTGCCGTCTTAAATGAAGAAGTTGCCGGAGTCATTATTGGTACGATCGATCAGAAGAACCAGGGTTACTATTATAGAATTGCTGTTTCCTCACAGTATCAGCGTCGGGGGATCGGAAAGACGTTGATTCAGACTTTGAAGCAACGTTTCCTTCAGCGCAAAGTAAGCAAAATTCTCATTACAGTAGATCCGCATAATGAACCGATACTGCCTCTTTACGAAGCTGTAGGTTATGCGGACACAGATTTCTCCAGATCATACCGCCACTTGCGTATTGTATCTGGATGACTTTAGACGAGAAATGAATAGTCTCGAACTAGAAGCATATCAAGAATCCCTTTGCGGACTTCCGGATATGTTTTTCTTTTCATAGTTTTTTTCGAATCCAAGGGCTCCGGGTGAACATGAATCGTTTCCGCTTGCTGCCGTGATCATGTATAATGAAATTTAGTGGACAGACAATAAAGAGGGCCTGCTATGGAACAACGAACGCCTTACATCATTAAAAGCTTCAAGCATGACGGGCACCTCCACAGAATGTGGCTGCACAATTGGCTTGTGCCAAAAGAACGAATGTTTCCCGAACACGCAGAGGAATCTATGTATATCCTTGTTAACAGTCAGACACGTATCAGAGAAGGAGACGGCAAAGAATGGATCAGTCGCATTCCATCCGTTGCTTTTTTTATCCCTGGTCAGTGGTACAACATTGTGTCGCTGATTGAGGAGCAAGGAATTCGATATTACTGTAATATCGCTTCACCCCCATACGTAAACGGCCAGGTTCTCACCTACATTGATTATGACTTGGATGTGATCCGGACGGTGGACGGGGGAGTGTTTATTGTCGATCAAGAGGAGTATGAACAGCACAAAGCTAATTATCACTATTCCGATATTGTAGATCGCAAGGTCAAGAGCGGAATGGAAGGATTGCTCCAAAGAATTCGGGGAAGCCGTTCTCCATTCGAGGATGATCGGGTCAGAGCCTACTATCAAATGTGGAAACACGTAGTACCAGAGGTGTAACATGAGCGTTTCTCCAAAACATCAGATTCAAGAAGAACCAGAGACCGCATCTGGGGCTGCAGTACAGGATAACAGTAGGAAACCGAACATGGCTGCAGAAATATGGGACTGGATCAAATCGATCTCGGTAGCGCTTATTATTGTGATTGTGCTGAATTTGTATGTTTTTAATTTATCGACTGTAAAAGGCCATTCCATGGAACCCACGCTTCAGGAAAAGGAATGGTTGTTTATTAACAAAATCGTTTATATAACGGGAAGTCCGAAGCGCGGGGACGTCGTTATATTAAAAGATCCTGTCCAGCAGGACGTGGATCGCAAATTTTTGGTGAAACGTGTGGTGGGACTTCCTGGAGATCGAGTCGAAATTCGCAGCGGTAAGTTATATGTGAATGGGGACATCGTTCAGGAGCCGTACACGGACATCCGGATCGAGGATGGCGATCACGGGCCATTCGTCGTAGAGGAAGGCCGATATTTCGTTATGGGTGACAACCGCCATCAGGGAGCAAGCTTGGATAGCAGAAGTTTCGGCTCCGTGGCTTCAGGCCTTATAGAAGGTCGGGCTGATTTCATCCTATGGCCGATGGGGAAAGCAGGTACTTTATAGATTGGAAAGGTTAGAAGGCACGGTTCATTCTAAGGTGGACGAGCTAGCCGTAGGTAAGGAATAAGGAGATTGGATCATGCAGACAGACGCAACGATGGGCACAAGCAACCGATGGGAGAGGTTGAAAGAAGAGATACGACTGGCTTTGCCTGAACTCGGCATAGATCAGATTGGATTTGCTTCGGCCGCGCCGTTCACTGAGTTGAAGCAGGTGCTGCTTAGGCATAGGGAGAAAGGTTTCGAATCTGGATTCGAAGAGCCAGATATTGAGCGCAGGGTGAATCCGGCCTTAAGCCTGCCTGAGCCTCAATCCGTCATTTCCATCGCGATTGCTTATCCATCGAAGCTTAACGATCCTCCCAAATCCGAGCCAGGCGCTTACCGGGGGATTATCTCACGGTCCTCTTGGGGAGCGGACTACCACCATGTGCTGCGAGACCGGCTCAAGCAGCTTGAAGCGTTTATTTCGGAGCGGGTCCCGGACGCCAGGATGGAAAGTATGGTGGACACCGGAGCACTTGTAGACCGTGCAGTAGCAGAACGAGCAGGTATTGGCTGGAGCGCCAAGAATTGTTCCATCATCTCGCCGGAATGGGGCTCATGGATCTATTTGGGGGAGCTTATCACCAATATTCCATTCCCGCCCGATGAGCCCATTACGGATCAATGCGGATCTTGCACGAAGTGTATAGATGCTTGCCCCACTGGTGCGCTTGTCGGGCCTGGGGAGCTGAATTCAAGCCGCTGTATCTCCTTCGTAACCCAGACGAAGGGTTTCGTAGAGGATGAGATGAAGCTCAAGATAGGCAATCGGCTGTATGGCTGTGATACGTGCCAGGTCGTATGCCCGATTAATAAGGGCAAGAACTGGACGCACCAGCCGGAGCTGCAGCCTGACCCTGAGATGGTGAAGCCTTTGCTTGTCCCGCTGCTTACTCTGACGAACAAGCAGTTCAAGGAGCAGTACGGCTCCATGGCTGCCTCCTGGCGCGGCCGCAAGCCCATCCAGCGCAACGCGATCATCGCGCTGGGCAGCTTTAAAGACCGTTCCGCGGTGCCTCATCTGGCGGAACGGCTAGAGCATGACGAGCGCCCGGAGATTCGCGGCACTGCCGCGTGGGCGCTCGGCCGAATCGGCGGCGAAGAAGCTGACGCCGCCATCGCTCGCGCGATGCTGGATGAGCAGCATCCACAAGTGCTTGATGAGCTGAGACGGGCCTCAGCCTCAGGCGATGCGCAGCAAGAATAGGAGCATTCATAAATAGCGAGAACGCGGCGGGAGCTAATATCATTTGGAATTTACAGATGAACAACCCAGTCGACGTTTCTCTCGCCATCAGTGGTTTTCAAGGTAGGGGTATTACAACAGATAAGTGTATGGAAAACAACTGATGCGAGAGGTGAGGCAGTAGTGAGGTACACGAACATCGAACAAGTGGAGCCCGGACAATACTTGGGGAAGACCATTTTCTCCAGCAATGGGACGATCCTGTTGTCGGCAGGTGTGCAATTAACGGTATATATGATCAATACGTTGAATCGAATTGGAGCTACGATGGTCTATATTAAGGATCCGAGCTTCGAGGATGTAGAAATTCCGGAAGTCTTATCAGAAGAGACGAAGCGGGTTGTGTTACGCAAAATGACAGACACCTTCGATTCTATTCGATCAGGCAAGCAATTAGATACTCGTTCTGTCAGTGTTACCGCGGATCAGGTACTCGACGATGTCGTCCGCAGTAAAGAGGTGCTAATCCAGCTATCCGATATTCGCACGAAGGATAATGAACTGTACGTTCATGCTATGAATGTATGTCTGATGTCCATCATGATCGGTATGAATCTAGGTTTGAATCAGACTCAACTGAAAGAATTAGCCATCGGAGCGATGCTTCATGATGTGGGCAAGGTGGAGCGTATTACGGATGATAACTCCCCTGATCCCAAACGGCACCATACATGGCGTGGGTTCGACATCTTGAAGCAAAAGCCGGAGCTGAATCTGCTAATTGCCCATGTAGCCCTGCAGCATCATGAGCAGCCTGATGGTCAAGGATTTCCGCGCAAGCTGGTGGGGGATCAGATTCACCTGTATGCTCAGATTGTTAGCGTGGCGAATACATACGATAATTTGTTGTTTGATTTGAGCACGACCAAGCGGCTTCTGCCGCACGAGGCATGTGAACGGATGATGGCCATGTCGGGGACGAAGTTGGATCGGGAAGTGCTTGTCCAATTCTTAAGAACGGTATCGATCTATCCAACCGGCTCTTCCGTTAAGCTCTCCAATAGAGAGGTAGGAGTTGTAGTAGGTCAGCATCGCGGCTTGCCGGGTCGTCCAGTTGTACGGATTGTGTCTCAGGGAGCTAACCACGAGATAGATGTCAAACAAATTGATTTGGCTAGAGAGACTACCATATTCGTAGATTCCGTACTAACCTAACTTGCGTTGAATGCGTCGATCAGACATGCTATGATGAATGAGATTTAATTCAAAACTATTTCAAGGTTGGGGTGACAAAATAATGTCAGCTTGGGATTGGATTATTCCTATCGTGACTTTAATTATCGGGCTAGCGGGAGGCTTTTTCATAGGTGTGTTCTACTTGCGGCGCCAGTTGGAGCAAATGCAGAGTAATCCTGAGATGTTGGCTCAAATGGCCAAGAAAATGGGTTATAATCTGAATAAACAGCAGATGAATAAAGTACAGACTATGATGAAGAACCAAAAATTCAAGTAACAAAGGAGTTTACATGGCTGGGGTAAAAGATTATTTGAATCGCCACGTGGGAGAAAATCGTGAGCAGATCGAACACCATTTCCGTGAGATTATTAGACTCATTGGAGAAGATGTGGACCGTGAAGGCTTGCTCGAAACGCCTGCTCGGGTAACCCGTATGTATGAAGAAATATTCGCAGGCTACAGTGTGAATCCTGAGGAAGTACTCGGTGTTACGTTCGATGAACAGCATGAAGAGCTGGTCATTATCAAGGATATCGTTTATTACAGCCAGTGTGAGCACCATATGGCTCCATTCTTTGGTAAGATCCATGTCGGTTACTTGCCAAGCGGTAAAATCGCCGGTTTGAGCAAATTTGCCCGCTTGGTGGAGGCCGTTACGAGAAAGCTGCAGGTTCAAGAACGCATCACATCAGAGATTGCCGACATTCTGGATCGGGTGCTTAAGCCGAAGGGTGTTATGGTTGTCGTTGAAGGTGAGCACTTATGTATGTGTTCACGTGGTGTGAAGAAGCCTGGCAGCAAAACAATCACCTCCGGTGTTCGAGGACAGTTCCGCGGGGATTCTGCGCTGCGTTCAGAGTTTCTGGCTCTGGTCAAAGGATAAGCAGGATTATTAATTTGTTGTGTTGTGACAACAGACAGACAGACAGACAGACGGCCTTTAGAGGCTTGCTGTCTGTTTTGCTTTGACATACCGATCCTTGTGCATATGTTATCAGAATAAAAAACGGTCCGGTCAATAATGGACCGGACAGCTTTCAACATATTCCAATAGTTAATTTTCTGTCTTGAAAACATATTTCTTCCCATGGGCGGCACCGATTTGTTCCGCATACACTTCGAATATCGGCTTGCCTCCATACTTGCTCATCAATTCTTGGCGGTATTTCGGCCAGTTGGAGGCGTCTTTTTCTTCGAATAAAATTTTGGTTTGATATTGGTTCATTTGTTTGCGGAAATCGCTTAAGTTCATACCCGTTGGCACGGCCACATTCGTGCCGATCGAAGAAATGTACTTGTAAGACTTGAGCTTCTCCAATATGCTTCGATCCCGGTCCGTCTCTTGTGGATCTTTGATGACAAAGCCGAGCTTGGCAAAATCATAAATGGGCGTGAACGCTCCATAAATGCTCAGGAAATTCCCATTGTCGGTCACATCCCTCTTGAAGGCATCTGGAATGAGCTCGATCGTGTTGCCAGTCTTCTTATAGTGCGTCCCTTCCTGACCGAAGTGAGTGAGTAAAATCAAACTGATTTTCCGAGAGAGAGCCTGTTCTATGTAAGTCCAGTTATTGATAAAACAGGGACTACTAAAGATAACTGGTTTTTAGACGAAAATAAAATAAAGTACGTAATGAATGAGCTAGAGAAGGTAGGGAAATATTTCAAACCTCATATACCGAATTGGGTTAAATAGCTTGTTGTGGAATTTCATGCGAAGATTGCTTCGGACGTAGCAGGATATTCTGAGGTTTCACTCGAGAACACATTTTCATTACACCTTCGAAAGAAGGTAGCAAATAGCCTTAATCAAATACTTATTGTAAAGGCTACCGTTGGAATGTCGGCAGCCCTGTTGCGCGAGTGGGCAGATTAGCTCTATAAATATCAAAATGGAACATAATAGTTCAGTTTTGATTCGGATACATTTCTTTCAGAAAAGATACAGATTGGTTTATTAACGCCTTTAAAACATCAACATCGATATCTGCTACTTTATTGATGTACACACACGCTTTTGCTGCCGTATGTATGCCGAAGTCCTTTAATAACTCCTCTCGTTTTGAGTCACCCGTGGCAAAATACAGACTTATTTTGGCTTTTCGAGGTGAAAAACCAACTAGCGGTGCATCGCCCTCGTGACCGGATTCATATTTATAATGATATGCACCAAATCCAATAATACTGGGTCCCCACATCTTCGCTTCATAGCCTGTCGTTTCAGTAAAAATATCTAATAATTTATAGGCGTCTTCACGCTTCTTAAGGCTTTCGACATTTTCAATAAACTCAAGGACACTGCTGTCCGTTTCTTTTGTTTTTTGTTCGTACATACTAGAAACCACTCCTCGTCAATTATTATTATCTTGTCGCTAGTTTCTTGGCTCTTTCAATCTATTCAATAAATAGTCTTCTTTTGTAGTTTAGCTATAAATGGTTGACCATTCAAGCTATCGGGAAACGATAATGGAATGGTGGTGTAAATAAGAATTTGGAGGGAACATGAGGACTAACAATAAAGGTATTATCATGTTTATTATTATCTTGTGCGTAATCGGCGGGTACTCCTACATCAGTTTTATAGGGGGGACCCGCTTTACTGCAATTGCCGCTGTGAAAGCTAATTCATCTGTCGGTAAAGATGCAATCGTCTTTGATCAATTGGACTTATCGTAGGGATGAAGCGGTGTAAAAATAGTTACTTATGTCGCTACTGCTTAGGTTCTGTGGCGATCATTAGCCACTGCTAGTATAGGTTATTAGGGTGGAAAAGACAGCTTTTTTTGGGATAGCAAGTTTTACTATTGGTTATTGGCCAGGTTTTGAGGAAAACGGATTCACAATGCGGAAATAAGGGATAGTCAGATTGGCTAATTAGTGCATGCTCGATGAAGTGGCCCAAATAAACAGTAGTACTATGGGTTATGCGCAGGCAGCGTACCACTACAACGAGTTCAGTTAGGCACAGGGCAGATTATCTAGCTAAACAGCGCGAGTAGTAACTGCAAAACCTTCAGTTAATTTCTCTCAAACGCAGCATATTTGATATAATGGACTGATTTTGTATGAGTATACAAAGAAATAAAGTCCATGAATCCGAAAGTTTAATAAATAGTAATTCTTTCCCAACCTATTCGCGAATGTTATGTTACGATATTCCACAATGGATATTTCGGCGCTTTGTGCACAAGTAGAGGGGAATGATAATAATTAAAGGTGATAGCTCGGAATACATTCATGACGTTTTTACGATTGAATGTAATGATATTATTTTGCGTGAGTTTAGAGTGGAGGATTTGGACGAATATCACTCTCTTACTTGGCAACCCGAAATATATGAATTCTTGCCTGGTTGGAATGTACATAAGGAACAACGAAAAAGTTGGTTAATAAACTATGAAATTAAAGAGAATAAACGGTTTTTTAGAGCTGTAGCAGAGGGTGGGAATATTGAACAACTCCGTCTGCGATTAGGAATTATTTTGAAAGATTCAGGTAAATTCATTGGTTGGTGTTGTACTGGAATAAAAGAGGAGTTGCCACCGCCAAACAGAGAGATTATGTATGCTATATCAAAAGATTATAGAGGCAAAGGTTATACCACCCAAGCCGCACAAGGAATGATCAAGTATTTGTTTGAGAAAACCAATGTCGAGATACTTAACGCTGTAGCTCTGATGCATAACATTTCATCGAATAGAGTAATACAAAAATGTGGTTTCGATTTTTTAAACAGCATTGAGATTAAAAACGAGAATTATAATTATTACAGGCTTACTAAAGGGTAAACAGAAGACAATAGAGAGGTGCAACTTTGGCGATTAGAACGGCAGCACGAGCGATAATAATAAAGGACGAGCAGCTACTCGTTTTGAGGAGAACTGGAGTCCAAGGTGAATTCTATGTTCTGCCTGGGGGAGGGCAAAATCAAGGGGAAAGCATAAAACAAACCTTAGTGCGCGAAGTATTTGAAGAGGTAAGTTTAGAAGTCGAAATCATAGAACTTCTTTTTATTAATGAATTTATCGCCAAGAGGGACTCCATGTTTCCGGAATTAGAGTCAGAAGTTCATCAAATTGATTTTACATTCTTATGTAAGATTACGTCCCGCAATGAAGCTAAGGTAGGAGACACTCCAGATGTGCATCAAGTTGGGATTGCCTGGATTTCGTTAAATGAAATAAATGACTATGATTTGCATCCTGCTCATGATCTTAATTTTATTATGGGAGCCCCAACGAGGAGCGTGTTAGCACAGTAGATTGGTAATAATAACAGTCTAAAAACACCAATTCTAATTGATGGATAAATTGACTCAAAGCCGCCGACGGATGTGGTCGACAGCTTTTTCAAACTACTAGGGAAGGGATCGCACTCCATCACTAAGGCAACGATCTTCGTATCCAGTATATTAATCAAAAGTCGGAGGTAAAAAAATGGATAAAAAGCAACTTCTAGAAGAATTGAAGCAAGATATGTTACGTGAAATTCCGAATGCTGTTAAAGAAATTAAATTAATGGACTCGGATGAAGTATGTTATATCTCCCTTTTTGGATCCGACAACGAACCTGTGCTTGGTTTAATCACTCTTGGTATAAAATCATATAGAGACGAAATGATTAATGAAGAGGTTAGTGAGAAATTATGGTATTTGTGGAATTCGGCTGAGATGCCTGCTCGGTATCAGGTAGGGCTTGAACAAGTGTTACCTTCCTTTCAAGAGAAACAAGAGAAGTTTGTCGGGCTAACTGAGAATGATGAGTGGGAAGATACTTGGGAATTTTGTCAAAATGTACGTTTTGAGGTTGCCTACCAATTAAACTCATATAAATGGAATGAAATTCTACCAGTAACAACTGACTTTGTTCTGTATTCGGAATGGGAAGCAATCGAAGTTGAAAATGGGGATTTGGAAAAAAGTATTCCAAAGGAAAAATTGCTTATTCTTAAAGGACATGGTTTAGCGTAAGGTTTAACGGGTGCAATAGCTTAGAAGTGTAACACAATTGAAATCTTATTTTCATCCAGTTTTAATGAATCAAGTTTATAATAAAGTACGACCCCCTTTTTAATATATAAATTTAGACCCGCAGCCCGTTGCTGTGGGTCACTTTTTTGCTCGCCGCTGGCTCGATCTACGGCTCTGCTAAGTTAAATGGAAGGGAAGGATTTACTTGATTTGTACAATTCATAAAAGTACGGAGTCAGTAAGGAAATGTCCAGAATGTATGCGATTTTTATGCCATAGCTGCATTGATGCAGGTCATTGTAAAAATTGCGGGAGGAATATATCCCAGAATACGAATGAAATGGTTCTGATCAAAACATCGTTTTGGTCATTGTTAATCGTTGTTTGGTTTGTATTAGTAGGGTATGGCTATACTCATATCACACAGCTATCATCGAATGGACCCATATATTTTATCGCTCTTACTACGGGTATGATCCCTTTGTATACGATACTTCACAACTCTTTCAAACACTATATGGAAGCAGGGTGGGTTGGTAAAAAGCATGTTTGTTTGGTGATCATCTTTTTAGCCCTTACTATTGTGCTATTCCGATTTGGTATCATTCCATTAAGCAGTATTGATATCGATTAAGCACTTGACAAATTATACACCTATGAAGGATGAAAAAGAGATGAAAAACATAACAATTGAAATTGTGGAAAATGGAAACATCGAGCAATGTAGAGAGTTGTGCAACGAGCTGATGGCCTATCAAAAATCCAAGGCGACCATAGCCCCAGAGATCTTTGACTCTATGGATTTTGACACAAGGATGAAAAAAAGCTATGAAAGTGCGCTAGAAAGTCAGATTATTCTGGTTAAGGACTAAGAGGAACTTTATGCCTGATGATCGCTATGTGTTATTTGGTGTTGGGGTGCTTGTGATATACTTTATAGGAAGTACATACCTTCGACACCTGTAACGACGATGGAGGATCGAGCATACATGGGAAGCGGCGATAGTATCGATGAAGAAGTATTACAGGGGCTGCCGCCAGGGGTAACGCTAAGCTGGGGGATCGTCAAGCAGCCGCGAAGAGGCCCCAAAGGCGAGCTAAGCGTCAAGAAAATCGTCGACGCGGCGATCGAGATTGCTGATCAGGACGGTCTTGCCGCTGTTTCGATGAAGCGGGTTGCCCAATCGTTGGGCTTCACTACAATGTCGCTGTATCGTTACATCACGAGCAAGGAAGACTTGTTGGTGCTCATGCAGGACGCGGTCTGCGACATCCCTATTCCACCGGAAGAGGAGGGTAAAACGTGGCGCCAGGAAATGCGAGAGTATGTCTGGACTTGCGTGGGTGTATTCCGGGAGCATCCCTGGTACGGCGATATCCCGATTACGAGCGTACCAATCACACCGGGCAATCTTCAAGTGATCGATTGGATGCTTAGAATTATGCGGGGGTTCCCGCTGAATGATTTCGAGAAAATGTCATTCCTGCTGCTCGTAAGCAGCTATACGAGGGCGTGCGGGCTGATCGTGCGGGACATGGACCGGGCAATCCGCGAAGGTGCGAGCCCCGAGACGTTCAGCGGCGTCAGCTATAGCGCCGCGCTCAAGCAGTTGGTCAAATCGGATCGGTTTCCGTATTTGTACCCTATCCTGATGTCCGGCGCTTATACGGACGAGGCCGACAACCCGATCGGTGACGATCTCGATTTCGGACTCGATAGGATCTTGGACGGCATTGAACACTATTTGAAGCAGAAGACATCGATCCAAGAATAAACGACTTCATCAATAAAAACAGCGTCTCGGCGATGCCGAAACGCTGTTTTTATTCGTTTTACCGCTTTCCGCCTATCCGGCGGAAAGCCAGGGTGCACCAAGTGATAGCGATTACTAGGATCAACGCGCACCAACCGATCGCCCACCAGCCGTTATCCATCACCGGCGTGTCGGTTAACAATCCACGAATCGTCTCGATGACCGGTGTGATCGGCTGATGGTTGGCGAACCCTTGCAGCCAGGAAGGCATCGTGCTTGTCGGGACGAAGGCGCTGGAGAGATAAGGGAGGAACAGCAGTGCGAACCCGTAGCCGCTGGCGGCGGAAGGGCTGCCGGTGACGAGGCCGATTGCGGCAAATAGCCAAGTAAAGGTGAGGATGAACAGGGTGATGAGGCCAAGAGCGCCCAGCCATTCGACCACACTGGCGGAAGGGCGGAACCCGACCAGCAGTGCGACGCCGATGACGATACCTGTAGCGAGCAAATTCCGGGCGAGGCTAGCAGCGACATGGCCCGTGACCACGCTAATGCTGCGGATCGGCATCGTCCGGAACCGATCGATAATGCCGTTGGTCATGTCTGTTGCTACGTCGACCGCAGTGCTGGACGAGCCGAAGCCGGCGCACAAAAGTATAATGCCCGGAACGACATAATTCACATAGTCGCCGTTCGGATCGATCGCGCCGCCGAATACGTATGTGAACAGCAGCATTAGCATAATCGGCAGCATGAGCGCCATCAGGAGCGACTCGATGTTGCGCAAGCTGTGGCGGATGCTGCGGCTAATGAAGACGGCGTTAGTTGCCGCGAAAGAAGCGGGCTTGGAAATTGGTTGAAGATCGTTCATACGAGCGAAGCCTCCTTCTGTTCAGTTGTTGTTAAGGCAAGAAAGACATCGTCCATGCTTGGCTTGCGAAGGACGATCTTCGTATCCAGCGGATACAAGGAGGCAACCTCGTTCAATGTTCGCCGTACATCATGAACGCTGCCGCTGGTCGAAATGGTCCGAATGACTTCGTCCAGAGAGTTCCTCAATTCGATGACTTCTCCCCCGACGCGCGCTTTCAGAGCCTCGGACGTGCCTGTCGCGACGATTCGTCCCTGGTTTAGTACTGCGATTTCATCGGCAAGCTGATCGGCTTCTTCCAAATACTGCGTCGTCAAGAATATCGTCATCCCTTGCTGTTTGAGCTGCAGGATGATTTCCCAGAGGGAGCGGCGACTGACCGTATCCAGGCCGGTCGTCGGTTCGTCGAGGAACAGCACCGGACGGCTGACGACCAGACTTACGGCCAGGTCCAGCCTGCGGCGCATGCCGCCTGAGTAGGTTTTCACGCGCTTGCCGGCCGCGGCGTCGAGGTCGAAGCGCTTCAGCAGCTCTGCCGTCCGTGAACGGGACTCCGCCGGCGACAAGCCGGACAGCCGGCACATCA
Source organism: Paenibacillus sp. J2R1T-4 (assembly GCF_059692235.1). Classification (NCBI taxonomy): domain Bacteria; kingdom Bacillati; phylum Bacillota; class Bacilli; order Caryophanales; family Paenibacillaceae; genus Paenibacillus; species Paenibacillus sp. J2R1T-4. The sequence continues at coordinate 67,939 of NZ_JCAUBA010000017.1, forward strand.
TCATGACATTCTCACGGCCTGTCAGCACTTCATCGACCGCAGCGAATTGACCGGTCAGACTGATTGACTGGCGTACCGCGTTTCTGTCAGCAACAACGTCGTACCCCTCAATTCGCGCGGACCCGCCGTCTGGTTCGGACAACGTTGACAAGATGTGGATCAGTGTCGTTTTGCCGGCACCGTTCGGACCGAGCAACGCGAATATCGTTCCTTTTGCTACCACCAAATTTAAACTGTCCAGTACGGTTAGATTGCCGAAGCTCTTGCGCAATTGTTTCACTTCAATGGAATAGGTATTCATTATGCATCTCCTGTTCATTAAATTGTGGATCATATAAACAGTATATTTGATACTCAGTTATTTAGCCTCATTCTCCAGACGGATATTTTTGAATCAGGTCGTTAAAACCTGCAGACGTTTATCCCACATACTATGCCTACAAGGACATTCCGTATGATCAATGACGAGCGCAGCATGACTTAACCATTAACGCTGGAACTTTATCGATGCCCGTGCGTCTAATGGTAAAGGGTAATATGAAGCTGAATAGGATTAGTGAAGTCCTGAGTTACTACTTAGGACCGTGGAGATCAGTTAGTCGGTGCTAGTATAGGTTATTTGGGAGGTTAAGACGGTTCTTTCTGGGATAACAAGTTTTACTATTGGTTATTCGCATGGTTTTGAGGAGAACTGGTTCGCAATGTGGAAATAGGGGATAGTCAAATTGGTTAAATAGTGACTGAGAGATGAAATGGCCCAAATAGACAGTAGTAACATGGCTTATCTGTAGGCGAGGTACCTAAAATCAAGATGCCACGAAAAGCAGGAGTGAAATACGTTAAATCGTACTCAAGATGAAGCAGTGGTGATGTATGGAGGTGGATTAATTGCCTGAAAAACTCAATAAAAAATGGTTAATTTTGATTGTGCTGGTATTATCATTTGCTCTTTATATTTATTTTGAGAGAGGTAAGTCTTTTCAAAGTGTTGGTATGTTCATTTATATTGAGAAAAAAGAACATCATATCGAACCAGGTAAATACCTCAAAATGTGGGTAGTTGGTTCTAACGCTAATGATGTTAGTCCAGACAAAAAGAGATATAAGGTAATGATAGAGGATTCAAGAATATATAACCTCTTAGAAGAAGGTAATGAATATTTCGTTTCTATTGAAGGCGTTAAAAAGAGATATCAATCTGACTATATTTACACCTTTGGCCAATTAGGTTTACCTGGAGGAACGCAGTTAAGTGGAGAAGGTAGAATAGAATAAATTACAAGCCGAATCAGTTCCTCCGCTTCCTAGTATCTGATTGAAATCTTCGAAAATCATACGGATGTAATCTGTGTGATGAATTTAGAAGGCTGCATTATTATTTCCAAAAAGCTTTAGAAAGCGATGCCCAGGAATTTATAACGGAGATCAAAGCTAAAGATGGAAAAAATATAGAAATGAAAATAACAACTGTATCAAACGAAGTGGAAAATAAGTTTATGAGTATCTCTGGATTTTTAATAGATATAACGTCACAAACAACAACAAATGTGAGAATGAGGCTGCTGTCCAAAGGGTTGTGAGAATCATTTATCGAAAATAACAGGGATCCCATCCTTTTATTAGACCTGGATGCAAACATTGTATTGGCAAATGGTTCCTTCTCCCATTTATTGGGATGGTGTTGTAACTCAAATTAGAAGTCGTCTGGAATCGTTGAGAGGAACTATTGGATCTAACGATTCCGTGGGTCATATAACGGAACAATTAATTCTTATAGAAAGTCTTGTTAATCGTCTCTCCATACCGAACGAATAACAGTGTTAGAACAAAAAGTGGCTGCCAGCGTGATCGGCAGCCATTTTCTTATCCGAACCACCTCTGAGCAAGGGCGGGATCGACTTCAAAGACATCTGGTTTCAGAAAACTTGAAGAAATGAGGGGGCAGATGGTTCCGATATATTTTGGGACTAGTTTATTGCAGGCTGTGCATATAGTGAATAAAGTGGGTAAGGAACAGGAGTCAGGTACTCTTAAATGTCCCACGTAGAAGGAGGCTAGCAGCTATGACCTATCGATGGCTGAATGTAATTGCCTTAGGTGTGGTACTAATACTCAACTGGTTGGCTAATGCGATCCCGTTAGGAGGACGATCAACTGGCGAGATATCCGCTATGTTTCCGGTACTCATTACACCAACGACTTATGCTTTTGCTATTTGGGGTGTGATTTACGCGTCTCTAGCGGGTTTCGTAGTATATCAGCTTTTTCCTTCTGGTCAGAAACAACCAGAGGTTCAAGCTGTGGGACCTTGGTTTGTGATTAGTTGTCTTTTTAACTGTGCTTGGGTTGTGCTGTGGCATTATTTGTACATAGATTCAACCGTATTTATTATGTTCGGATTGCTCATTACGTTAACTGTGGTATACCTGAAAACTCGCTCAAACACACGTTCAACAGCGGTACAATGGCTTGTGCAATTGCCTTTCAGCTTATATCTGGGATGGATTTCAGTTGCAACGATCGTGAATATAAGTGTGGTCTTGTACGCTAATGACTGGAGTGGGTGGGGCTTAACGAACGAAGCTTGGACCATTATCATGCTTGTCGTAGCAGCCGGATTAGCAGTCTGGATGGGAAGCAGGTATGTGGATCCCGTTTATATAGCCGTGTTTGTATGGGCGTTTGTTGCAATCGGAGCCTCTGTGCGAGCAACAGCCAACATCCAGATCGGGGCTTGGGTATTGGCTGCTGCGCTCTTTATTTATGCACTCACCTTGCTCCGCAAGCTGGTGCGTTGAAAGACTAATAAGGCTGCCATTTCAATTGGCTCGCTGCACCGAACCGTTCAGCCACATAGGGCCAATTCACTACATTCCACCAGGCCTTGACGTAATCAGGCCGTTTGTTCTGATATTTTAAGTAATAGGCATGCTCCCACACATCAAGCGACAGCAAAGGAATAACATCCCATTGGGACAAGTTTTGATGTTTCTCAGCCTGCAGAATTTCCAACCGTCCGCTTCTTGGAGACCAAACGAGTATTGCCCATCCCCCGCCCTCCACTTTTTCTGCCGCCGCGCTGAATTGCTGCTTGAATGCTTCAAAGCTGCCAAAGTCACGTTCAATCTGCCTGGCCAGGTCACCTTTGGGTTGGCCCCCGCCCTTAGGACTCATCGCATTCCAGAATATCGTATGCAAGTAATGTCCAGCCCCGTTGAAGGCTAATTCCCTTTCCCAATGTTTAACCAAGTCATAATTGCCGGTTTGACGGGCTTCCGCCATCTTTTTTTCTGCCGTATTCAGACCATCTACATAAGATTTATGGTGAATGTCATGGTGAATGCGCATGGTTTTCTCATCGATATGGGGCTCGAGCGCATTGTAGTTATAAGGCAAGGGCGGAAGGGTGTGGCCTCCGATCGGGACTTCACGATAGGGAACTGTGGAAGCGGACCAATTTCCCTCTCCGGTTGCTGGAGGACTTGCTTCGGGTGAGGGACGCTCAAAATTCCTATTTCTGCTTTCATTTCCCAATATGGCATGCAGCGTCTGGAGCATTTGTCTGGATTGTGCGGAGGACACTTGCAGTAATTCGTACACAGATTGGCGAACGGCCAGGCTTGAGTCCGGTGTTGATCTCCATATGGCATCCATCCATTGCTCCGCTGCTGCTTCTGTTTGGCCTAAGACGGCTTCCCATTGCTCCAGCTGTTCTCTATACTCAGGCTGCAGATAAGTCATTTGCTTGCGAATGCTCATCGTTTGCTCTCGTTCTTGTCGTTTCCACGAGCGAATTTCTTCCAGAACTCTCATTGGCATGAAGGTTTCATACATATCCGGCATACTGAGGTTGGCCTCCCTCTACATAATCTTCTGACAATGTATTCTTGGCGGAGGTTGGACTATTCTTAGCGGTGATCGATTATTTATAATATTTGGTTACAATAATGGTATGAGAAATATTCCAAAAGGTAGGAAAAACGTGCATTTGTAAGGAGAGTGGGGTATAATTTAATAAAACTCTGTTTCATTATATGAAACCTATCTGGCGGTGTCTTCATGGAAGATCAGAAACTGACAGTTCGTGCAGTAGAACGTGCTCTGGATGTCATCCTATGCTTTACTGACTCCACAGAGCTAAGCCTAACGGAAATAGCAGGTAAAATCTCTCTTCATAAAAGTACGGTTCATCGGCTGCTCGCATCCTTGGAGGGAAGGGGCTTCGTCATTCGCAATGCAGAGACGGAGAAATACAGACTCGGCTTCCGAATTTGGGAGCTGGCAGCGAATATGGAACATGGTGATGATCCGGCGACGATTCTGCTGCCAGAGATGGAACGATTGCGCGATCAGCTTGGCGAGACGATCAGCTTATATATGCGCGATGGGAACGAGCGGATTCGCATTCAGGCGGTGCAGAGCAATCAAGCGATTCGCCGCGTTGCACCGATTGGCGCTAGGCTGCCGCTAAGCGTGGGAGCATCGAGCAAGGTGCTCATTGCCTTTGCGCAGCCCGAGGAGCAACGGGAGCTGCTCGATGCGCTGAGCTGGGCAGACGCGAAAGAGCGCGCAGTGTTCGAGCGGCAGCTCGGCGAGATTCGCCGGCTCGGTTACGCCACGAGCGTCGAGGAGCGCGAGCCAGGGGCAGCTGCGGTAGCCGCGCCGATCTTTAACCGCTCGCATAAGCTCGCTGACGCGCTCGCCGTGTCGGGGCCGGCGAACCGACTGACGCTCGAGCGGATGAAGGAGCACGCTCCGCTTATTATTGAGGCAGCGAACCGGATGGGCAAGATGGTGCGTTGAATAACGCTTCAGCGGTAGAGGTTATATCAGTTCATTATAGCAGGAGCCTCCACTTGGAGGCTCCTGCTTTGTTCATGCAGCGGACTGAAGCTAAAGGAATTATTAGGGCGCCCTCTCCACGCACCATTCCTGGCTTGACCCACATAAGCTACAGTATGATGAGTGAGGGGGGGAGGGCTTGGATAGCCAAGGAACAGCATACCAGCAGCCAGTAGCAAAACGAATCATTTTTGCGCTGCTTGCTTATCAGGAAGAGCATGTATTGGCCGCGCAATTAGATAATATCCGTCATTATAATCCGAATGCCGAAATCGTGTTATACAACGGCGGGACGAATCCTGAGTTTGCTACTAGTTTGAACGTGTGTAAATACCCCAACAGCCATCCTATTGTATACGGGAATTTGACACCCTATCTGTGGGAAGTGATGAGGTGGCTGGAAGATACGCAGACCGAATATGATTATTTGATCAATCTGGATCATGATGTGTTATTTGTCAAACATGGCTTTGAAGCATTTCTCGATGAAACGATGGCAGATGCCGACTGTATGGGCTGGGGACTCAATACGGCTGCAGACAATCCGAATTCGCTTCCGATTCAATATATGACCGAGAAATGGCCGTTGTGGCAGCCACTATTTCGTACGGATACTTACTTTCGGTATTTCAACCCGGGACAGGTATACAAGCACGAAATCGTCCGCCGAATGCTTAGCCATGTTAATCCAGATACGGCGGCTCAAATGATCCACTCAGACCCGCCATTCACGCTGGAAGAAACGTTTTTCGTCACATTGGCGATGGCGTGCGGGGGCAGGGTCAGGGAATATCCAGATGGTCATATGTACAATAACAGCGTGCGTTGGGGGAGTGATATCACGATCCCGGAAGCCGAACAAACCAGACAGCATCCATCCTTTTACTGGATTCATCCGATCAAAGGTCAAGCACTGGTAGACATGAAGGGATGGCTTCAACCTGCCAAGCAACCAGCCAAACGTGCACGTAAATTACGTAAACGAATCCACCGCAAACTCGGCAAGAAGATCTCTGCGAAGCGTGCAAAAAGTATGAACAGACGCGAGCGTACTAGACGACGGCTTAAAAGAGCCAGGATAGCCAGGAAGCGAACTGCACATCGCAAACGTCATAATAGTCGCTGAAGAGGAGAGTTAGTTGATGGAAGAGCGTCATACCGCATCCAAATGCGATTGACGCTCTTAGGAGTGTGCTAACAGGTTTATTGCAAATCAAGGAATATCAGTCCTGGCAAGATCGAAGAACGATAAAGCCCGCTTCAAATATTCCTTCTTGTTAGCTTTATAAATCAGCTCATGCCTACCTTCCGGGAGAAGCCAGAGCTTCGCCAATTGTGTAGAGGCTTGATTGTCATAAATAGACTTTACGATTCCGAAAGGAGCTTTCGCATCCTTCATGCTATGGATGAACAAGATCGGCATGGAATATGTGGTTTGTTTGATCGTTTGATACGGGATCTGATTAAGGCTGGTACCGTTCAGCAGAGGGAAGAACAATCGAATGAGAGGCAAGGAGAGCCTTGGCAAATCGAGATGTTGTCTGACGTTCAGAAACATCGTCTCGGGTTCGAGCAAAAAAGTGCTATCCAAAACCATGCCCGCGATATCCTGAGTGTGCAGTGCTGTTTGCAGAGCGGTTCCGGCTCCCATGGAGAAGCCCCATATATATGTGTGTGCGCTGCCGCGCTGCTTGACATAATCAATAGCACCCTGCAGCTCCAACGATTCCCTGATGCCTCCTGTAGGTAATATATCGGGAATGACGTAGGAATAATCGAACAGGAGCACGTTATATTGATGCTTGTGCAGTTCTTTGGCGAGACTGTAAAAAGGGACCCACAGCTCCTCGCGATTCCCGCCATAGCCGTGAGAGAATATAACGGTTTTGTCAGAGTTGAGGGAAGGAATATACCATCCTTCTAACATGCTGCCGCCGCTGCTGCTAGTGAAATGGACTTCTTCATAACCTAGACCAACTGCCTTCATGGGGTTGGAGCTGAGAGGGGCGATATACGGTCTTGCGAGCGACCAGGCGATGTAGCCGTGAAAAGTCAGGACGGCTCCTACTGCCAGTAAGATAATAAAAGCAACAATGGGTAATACGTAATTCTTTTTATGCTTAGTGGAAATGTAAGCGTTTTCTAATATGGTTGTAGAATTAGCTTGACTTGCAGATAACACAGTAGTTTCCATACAGTCCCTCCTCTAGGTGCAGAAAATGTCGAATCAAGGGAATAAGATAGTTTAATCATATTTGGTAACTAGTGGTTCGGTCAATACTTTATTAATTGGAATTCTATAGGGACAGTTTACACATGTGCCGACTCGTTTTCTATAAAATCCAAAGCATGAAATGCTTATGATATAATACCATCATCTACGTAACTAGGAGGTAGCCATGACGGAGCAGAATAATAGAAAGAAAACACCAGCCATCAAGGAACAACCCGGATTTTACGACATTTCTGATCGCTATGAAATCATTGATGGAGTACGCTATGACTTTCTTTCATCTCCGAGCATCTCGCATCAGGCTTTGCTAGGACAGCTATATATGAGTCTTAATAGTTCTTGCCAACCTGACGGAGTTATTCTGCTGGCTCCCTTGGATGTGCATCTTAGTGAAGACAATATTGTTCAGCCAGATCTGATTTTTATTGCAAATGACAACCTCTCCATTATTGTGAATGAGAAGATTATTGGTACGCCTAATCTGCTCGTTGAAATATTGTCGCCAAGTACAGGTTCACGCGATAAGGTGCGTAAAAAAGAACTGTATGCTCGGTTCAGAGTCAGCGAGTATTGGATCATTGATCCGGTGCATTCCATCGTAGATCAATTCTTACTGGCTAATGAGGAGTATACATTGGCAGCTTCTTATGATGAGACGGATACGTTAACCTCCAAGAAATATCCATGTATGTCGGTTAAGCTGGGCGAGCTGTTCGGTGCCATTGCAAGGTTCAAAAGTGCCGAGAATTAGGATGAGGCGAGTTAGACCAGGAAACTTTCCAATAACGAACAAAAGAGCGGTGACACCAAGGTGTCCCGCTCTTTCTATGTCAAGTTCTTATTTACCTTCAGCAATAATCTGGCGAAGCACCGTTTGCAGGATACCGCCGTTGCGATAGTAGTCAACGTCAACCATGCTGTCCAGACGCACGATGGCGTCGAACTCGAAGGAAGAACCGTCTTCACGAGTTGCTGCCACGCGTACCGTTTGACCAGGTTGAACGCCATTGTCAAGACCGGAAATGTCGAATGTCTCGGTACCTGTGATACCAAGCGTTTTCCAACCAAGACCTTCTGGGAATTGAAGCGGTAGAACGCCCATTCCAACGAGGTTACTGCGGTGAATACGCTCGAAGCTCTCAGCGATAACTGCTTTTACGCCAAGCAGGAAAGTACCCTTGGCTGCCCAGTCACGGGAAGACCCTGTACCGTACTCTTTACCCGCGATTACAACAAGGGAAGTTTCGGTCGCTTGGTATTTCATCGATGCATCGTAGATGGACATTACTTCACCGTTAGGCAAGTAAGTAGTTACGCCGCCTTCGGTGCCTGGAGCAACCTGGTTACGAATACGGATGTTCGCGAATGTACCGCGCATCATGACTTCGTGGTTACCACGACGGGAGCCGTAGGAGTTGAAGTCTTCTTTCTTCACGCCATGCTCGAGCAAGTAACTTCCGCCTGGGCTGTCAGTCTTGATGTTACCAGCAGGGGAGATATGGTCCGTCGTGACGGAGTCGCTAAGCAACGCAAGTGCTTTGGCGCCATGTACTTCTTGAATATCATCAAGCTCTTGACTAAGGCCTTGGAAGAACGGAGGCTCTTGAATATAAGTGGAGTTCGTATCCCACTCGTACAGCTCGCCTTTTGGCACAGGAATCTGGTTCCAACGCTCATTTTGCGTGAACACATTCTCGTACTTCGCACGGAACATGTCTGGGCTAAGAGCCGAAGCAACAGCTGATTTGATCTCATCGTTAGTCGGCCAGATGTCTTTCAAGTATACAGGCTGGTTGTCTCTGTCATGGCCGATTGGATCATTGACCAAGTCAATATTCACGTTACCTGCCAAGGCATAAGCAACAACAAGCGGAGGGGAAGCCAGGTAGTTAGCCTTCACTTGTGCGTGTACACGGCCTTCAAAGTTACGGTTACCAGATAATACGGCTGCTACAGTAAGATCATTGTCCGCGATGGATTGGCTCACTTCATCCGGCAACGGTCCGCTGTTACCGATACAAGTAGCACAGCCGTAACCCGCAATGTGGAATCCAAGTGCTTCCAATGGCTCGATCAAGCCTGCCTTTTGCAAGTACTCGTTAACTACCAGAGATCCTGGAGTCAAGCTGGTCTTTACATAGCCTGGAACGGTCAAACCGCGTTCAACGGCTTTTTTAGCTACAAGCCCAGCACCAAGCATAACACTAGGGTTAGAGGTGTTCGTACAGCTCGTGATCGCAGCAATAACGACAGCACCTGTGCTAAGTGTGGAATTCTTACCGTTCGGGTGGGAGACGGGAACCGTTTGGGCGATTTTCTCATCAGATAATCCGTATCCGCCTTTTTCAATCGGTGTGCGGATGATTTCGTTGAAAGCGTCTTTCATATTCGTCAATTCCACACGGTCTTGAGGACGCTTCGGACCAGCCAAGCTTGGTACGATTGTGGAAAGGTCAAGTTCGATGGAATCCGTGAATACTGGATCTGGCGTTTCGTCTGTGCGGAACATGCCTTGAGCTTTGTAATACGCTTCAACAAGCATGATTTGCTCTTCAGGGCGACCCGTGCTGCGCAGATAGTTCAAGGCTTCGCTGTCAACCGGGAAGAAGCCGATTGTTGCTCCGTACTCAGGCGCCATGTTAGCCACTGTAGCACGGTCAGCCAAGCTGATATTGCTGAGTCCAGGACCATAGAACTCAACGAATTTACCTACAACACCCTTCTTACGAAGAATTTGGGTAACGGTAAGTGCAAGGTCAGTTGCAGTAGCCCCTTCGGACAAGCTGCCAGTCAATTTGAAACCAATAACTTCAGGTGTAACGAAATATAGAGGTTGGCCAAGCATCCCAGCTTCTGCCTCAATACCTCCGACACCCCAACCAACAACGCCAAGGCCGTTGATCATAGTAGTGTGTGAATCTGTACCTACCAGGGAATCCGGATATACTACAGTTTCGCCGTCTACAGTCTTCGTTGCAGCTACGGAAGCAAGGTACTCCAAGTTAACTTGGTGAACAATCCCTGTAGCAGGTGGAACAGCGCGGAAGTTATCGAACGCAGTTTGAGCCCAACGCAAGAAGCGGTAGCGCTCACCGTTACGCTCGAATTCAATGTTCTCATTGTATTCCAAAGCTTGTTTGGAACCGAAAGCATCGACCATAACAGAGTGGTCAATTACAAGGTCAACCGGTACAAGCGGGTTAATACGCTTAGGATCTCCGCCAGCGCGTTTCATGGTGTCACGCATAGCAGCAAGGTCTACTACAACAGGAACTCCTGTGAAATCTTGCAATACAATACGTGCTGGAATAAACGGAATTTCCTTGTTGCTGTCGCGGCCCTCAGCCCAGCCTGCGATTTGTTTCACATGTTCATTCGTAATAGCGCGTCCGTCAAATTGGCGAACAGCTGCTTCAAGTAACACCTTAATGGAGAACGGAAGTTTGTCAACTCCGTTGAAGCCTTTGCTCTCCAAGGCTTTCAAGCTGTAGTAGTTGAACGGTTTGCCGCCAACGGTAAGCTGGGTCCTTACGGAGAAATGGTCTTTTTTGGACATGTTTGTGCCTCCCTATGGATTGTCTTTGTATAAAAACGGAACCAGTTTCATTAGATGAAACGTGATTTCATAATTCCTTGTCTTAAGTATACCTTCTTCTAAGTATGCCGTAAAGTGTTAAATTACACATGTTTGCAACGTTCCTTTCATATAAATGGGATAATGTCTTTTTGCGTGAAACCATACCTACTTAAAGTGCATATACCTTTTCCAGTTGGGCAGGGGGGTTCCAAATGATTGAAAAATGGAAAAAAACCGTCTACGAATACATGCACCATCGCAACCAATTGGAAGTCGGTTATCAGGTTGACCCGCTATTATCAACTGTCAGAGATGACCGATACTTGCGAAGACAGGAGATTCGCTTGCGGAGATTGCAGTCGGGGCATCGTGAAAGACGTGTAAAGCCTCTTCGCAATGAAACAGGACTAGTTATTCAACAAATCGCTGAGCATGAGCACGGACGTCAAATTGCTGTAGATATCGAGATGCGTCGCTCCTTTGACTATGAGCTGTACGGTATGAAGCACACCGAAGAGCGTAAGGAACGAGAACGGCTTACAATATCCCGTGAAGACGGCCGCTGGTTTGTTACAGCTGTGGAGCCTGAAGTGGCAGAACGATTTTCCCGGTTGTCACCACCTTCCGAAGCACTTGCTAGAGCAGAAGAGGATGAAATCCAGCACCGAACTTACCATAACCGATCGGTTCCTTATTTAAACACTCGCTTAATTAGCGGTAATGGCTTCGATGGTGCTTATCGCCCAGTTTTATACAATCGTATGAAAGCGCAAGAATACGCGAATACATGGTGGAACAGTGACAATCCTGCTTATGTTGCTTTTGAAGTGGATTGCACAAGCTTTGTTTCACAGTGCCTCTTTGCAGGCGGAGCGCCTATGAACTATACTGGGAAGAGGGAAACAGGCTGGTGGTATCAAGGGATGTCACAGAAGCGCGAGCTGTGGAGCTTCAGTTGGGCTGTTGCGCATAGCTTATGTATGCATTTGTCGACAAGCCGAACAGGACTTAGGGCAGAGATCAAAGATCATGCAGCTCAATTAACAATCGGTGATGTCATTTGTTACGATTGGGACGGCAACGGGCATTTCCAGCATAATACGTTCGTTACTGCGATCGATGCTGCCGGCATGCCTCTCGTGAATGCACACACGGTTAACAGTAAGCATCGCTATTGGGATTACAAGGATTCCTATGCCTGGACTCCGAATACCAGATACAGGTTTCTCCATATTCTTGATCAATTCTGATCACAATGGGCATGCGTTACTACAGCCCTGCAGCTATTCAATAATACCTGCGAATAGTTGTTTGTTTAACTAGCATGAGGCATCGGCTGGACTACTATTCATGGGCGGAGGTAACTATGAACAAACGAATTCGCGTCGGTCTGATCTACGGTGGAAAGTCCGGCGAACATGATGTATCTTTATCAACAGCAATGGCGGTTATTCAAGCATTTGATCATTCGAAATATGAAATTCAGCCTTTCTATATTACCAAGGAGGGGTCGTGGCGATCTGGCCCAGCGCTTCAAGCTCCAGTAGAGCGCAAGGAGCTGCTGCAATTCGAACCCGAACAAGAAGGCCGCGCAGTGAATGGGGAATCTGGTGCGCTTCAACCTATATTCGGCTCCCAAGCCGTTCATGCAACGGGCGGGACCCCGGACACGCAAAGTCTTGATGTAGTATTCCCATTATTGCACGGCACGTTCGGTGAAGACGGCACTATTCAGGGAATGCTTGAAATTGCCAATATTCCTTATGTTGGAGCAGGAGTCCTAGCATCAGCAATAGGGATGGATAAAGTAATGATGAAGAAAATTTTTGCTCAGGAAGGCCTTCCGCAATGTGTTTTTCGCAGCTTCACCAGGGCACAATGGGAGAAGGATCAGGCGTTTTTCCTGATGGAGATCGAGATTTCAATCGGTTATCCTTGCTTCGTCAAACCTGCTAACTTAGGATCCAGTGTAGGAATATCCAAGGCCAGAAGTCGTGAAGAATTAATTGAAGCGTTGTCTGTTGCTTTCCAATATGATCGCAAGGCGATTGTGGAAGAGTTCATCGAGGGAAGAGAAATCGAAGTGGCCGTTCTGGGTAACGATGAACCTATAGCATCAGTTCCAGGGGAAATTGTCTCCTCTAATGAATTTTACGATTATAAAGCAAAATATATCGATGGCAAATCGGGAATGATCATACCTGCGGAGCTTCCTTACGAGTTAGCCCAACAAATTCGCGAAATGGCAACTCGAGCTTTTCAGGCCATTGATGGCACTGGCTTGTCCCGGGTAGACTTCTTCCTGAGAAAATCAGATGATGCTGTATTGATTAATGAAATCAACACAATGCCAGGCTTCACCCCGTTCAGTATGTATCCGCTCCTCTGGAAAGAGACGGGCAAACCTTACAGAGAATTACTTGACGATCTGATACAGCTTGCTTTGCAGAGGCATACAGCCAAACAACAAATTCGGTACTCATTCGATACTTAAATCATTCTTCCAAATGTATTAGGAGGTGCAGTCATGGGTTTTCAAACCGAGTTCAATTCTGTGTGCAAATTCAAATCAGAGCAAGAGTTATATGAATTATTGGAATACGGTCGGGGCAAAATGATAAAAAGCGGCTTCCGTGTATTCCCAACGGGCCAGAAAGTCATTGCCTACACGCCTGCGAACAAAGCAATAGCCATTGTCAAGATTGTCGCATCGATCGCAGAGATTAATTTCCAAAGTGAAGAAGTGACGCAGGTTGAGATGGTGTTGGTCCGCAGACTGACCGATGAAGAAGCTCGGATTCAGACGGATCTGGCGCATGAAATGTTTTTTGCTGAGCAAGAGCAAGGGAACTGATTCAATTATTCCTTGCTACATAGCCATCTTATGACGTATAATTCATCCTAATAATCATACAGCTCAAATCGCCTATGATGAGAATCCAACTCGGAGGCGTTTGCGAACAGGGTGTCCATGCCACGGAACATACCCTCTAAGTAAGCCGGACCCGCCCCGTTACTGCGGAACCAAGCGGACCAGACTCTCCGGAGTCGGTCAAATTGGGTGGCACCGCGAGCGCAAAGCGCCCCTCGTCCCAACAGGATGAGGGCGCTTTTTGTGTTATTACGATGACGAGAGGGGCAGTAACCATGTTAGACATCAAGTGGATTAGACAGCATGCAGAGAAGGTACAATGGACAGCAGACCAGAAGAAGATCACAATCTCAGTCGAGGAATTGCTTAAGCTAGACGAGGAGCGGCGCAGGCTTGTCAACGAAACGGAAGGCTTGCGCGAGCAGCGCAACCAGAAGTCGAAACAGATTGCAACGCTTTACAACCTGCACAACGTGCGGACAAATAATAGTGTTGAAGCAAATGAAGACAGCGATAAGGAACAAATACAACAAGCGGTGAAAGTCATAAACAGTCAAATTGCTGAGCTTGAGGTACAATTAGAGGAGGTCAACACGAAGTACAGACAGCTCATGCTGCTTGTTCCGAATATCGTGTCGCTCGATACGCCAGTTGGCGCTAGCGATATGGACAATGTGGAGCTTCGAAAGGTTGGCAGCTTGCCTGAATTTGCATTCGAGCCTGTGGACCACGTTACACTTGGAGAGCAGCTTGGAATCATTGATATCCCCAGAGGAGTAAAAGCAGCGGGGAGCCGCAGCTATTACCTCAGGGGTGCAGGGGCTATGCTGCATCGTGCTGTTCAGCAGATGGCGGCGGATCTGCTCGTGAACCGAGGCTTTAGCTTGATGGAGGTTCCCCTTATGGTTCGCGAGGAAGCGATGGCGAGTACAGCGTTTTTTCCATTGGGAAAGGACCAGACTTACGGTCTTCAGGATGAGGACAAGTGGCTGGTCGGAACCGCTGAGGTTCCTCTTGTAGCTTACTACAGCGGAGAGACGGTTGAATTGAATGCCCCGATCCGTATCGCCTCAGCATCATCATGCTTTCGCAGTGAAATAGGTTCGGCTGGCAGAGATGTCCGGGGCTTGTACCGGGTTCATCAATTTGCCAAAGTAGAGCAGGTTGTATTGTGTGAAGCCGATGATGAGCTGGCCGAACACTTGCTGCAGGAAATAACTCGCAACGCGGAGCAGATCCTGACTATGCTGGAGCTGCCTTATCGAGTAGTTGCCGTGTGTACGGGAGATATGTCGCAGAAAACATTCAAGCAATACGATATTGAAACGTGGATGCCTAGCAGAGGCAGCTATGGGGAAACACATTCATCGTCGAATTTGCTTGATTTTCAAGCGAGACGGTCTAATATCCGTTACAGGGATGCTGAGGGTAATCTGAAGTTTGCTTACACGCTCAATAACACGGCGGTTGCTTCACCTAGGATATTGATTCCTCTGCTGGAAAATCATCAACAGGAAGACGGTTCTGTGCGCATTCCAGCAGCACTTCAGCCTTATATGAACGGAATGACAACAATTTCACCCTAACAACAATCGTAAGCATCATTTTGCTGCCTAAGGGAGAAAATAAACGAATCTGATAAAGGCAACGGAGGGAAAAGCGTGATTGTAAGATTTGGTTATGTGGCGATGTCTATGATGGTGCAGAATGCATCCCCTTCTAAGACAATGACAGCAACATCTTTTCTGAAGCTTGCCGATCGCGAAGCAGCAGTACGGAAGCTCGAGCGTATTGCCGAGGAGAACTTGGCCAATACGCTCCGCTTGCTTCGTCATAATCGAGCTTATGAAGTTCATCTGTATCGGTTCTCGTCCAAGTTAATCCCGTTAATTAGCCATGAGCTGCTGGAAGGTTGGAATCCTTTCCCTTTACTGGAGCCTGGTTTTCGCGAAATCGGTGACTATGTGAAGGAGCACGGTATGCGCGTCAGCTTCCACCCGGATCATTTCACTGTCCTTAGTACACCTAGGGAGGATGTTCTGCGAAATTCCTATGAAGATCTGGAGCGGCATGTACAGATGCTTGACCTTATGGGGTTGGATGACAAAGCGAAATGTAATATTCACATTGGCGGCGCCTATGGGAACAAAGAGGCAGCGATACCTAGATTTATTGCTAATTTTAACAAAATGGATGCTCACATCAAGGCACATATTACGCTCGAGAACGATGACAAGACATTTACAACTATCGAAACCTTAGAGGTATGCGAACAGCTAGGCGTCCCCATGGTGCTTGATATTCATCATCATCAAGTAAATACAGGTGATGGCGAACTGGATCTACAGCTCTGGGAGCGAATTGCCCGTACTTGGGAGGGACAGCATCTGGCGCCCAAAATCCATGTGTCCAGCCCTAAGAGCGAAAAGGATCAACGAGGACATGCTGACTATGTGGAGGAAGTGCCCCTGCTCAGGTTCCTAAGGATGATACGCGAGGTTACGCCTGAACTTGATGTAATGATCGAAGCCAAGATGAAGGATGCTTCTTTATTCCGCTTAGTGGATAAGCTGAAGAGGCAGGACGATGTGCAGCTTATGGATCAAACAACGATAGAACTGAAGTGAAAACACGAATCCCTCTTGAAATATTGAAAAAAATGGGGTACGGTTTAAGAGGACTTTATTTGTAGGACAAGAGGTAAAATTCGTAGATTTCATGTGGTGGAGAGGGGAAACGAACAGGATGAGTCAATTGTTGACAGGTAAAAATATATTGATAATGGGCGTAGCCAACGATCGGAGTATTGCATGGGCGATCGCCCAATCGTTAGCCGCTCATGGAGCAAGATTGGCTTTTACTTATGAGAATGAACGTGTTGAAGAACGGGTTCGCAAATTAGCAGATACGCTGCCGAATTCACCGCTGGTGCTTCCATGTAACGTAACGGCGGACGCCGAGATCGATACTTTGGCCAGTGAACTGAAAGGACATTTCGGTGTGCTTCATGGCTTTGTACATAGCATCGCTTTTGCAAAAGGGGAAGAGCTGGATGGCTTATATGTTGACACTTCACGTGACGGATTCGCCCTGGCGCATGATATCAGTGCATACTCGCTTGTAGCAGTAGCACAGCGTGTATATCCGCTCATGACAGAAGGCGGCAGCATCATGGCGATGACATACCTGGGTGCGGAACGCGCAATGAAGAATTACAATGTTATGGGCGTTGCTAAGGCTGCTCTCGAAGCGAGCATTCGCTATTTGGCTAATGACCTGGGCCAGTTCAACATTCGTGTTAACGGCATTTCTGCAGGTCCGATTCGCACATTGGCTGCCAAAGGGATCAAGGATTTCAATTCAATCCTGCGTCAAGTAGAAGAGAAAGCTCCGCTTCGCCGCACAACGGAGACCGCAGAGGTTGGCGATACTGCTATGTTCTTAATGAGCAACTTATCGCGAGGAATTACGGGTGAAGTGATTTACGTAGATAACGGATACCATATTGTAGGCGTGTAATATTCGCATAACGGATCTGAATTAGACTCATCTTCATCGTGCATCCGTCTGACTCTGTGTCGGGCGGATGCTTCTACTTTGTAATCCCAGTCGAGAGGGGCGGATCCAAGTGTCTGTGTTAGCATTCATCGTCCTTCTGTTGTTAGGTGCAGTGTCCGCAACATTCGGCAGCATCGTGGGATTAGGCGGCGGAATTATTATTGTACCTGTGCTAATCTACATCGGTCCATTGCTGCTTGATCAGGAGATTTCCACTACTCTAGCGGTAGGAACGTCCTTGACAGTGTTAATATTCACGGCTTTATCCTCGACACTGACTTATATGAAAGATCGCAAGGTTGATTTCAAAAGTGCCTGGATCTACTTCATCACTAGCGGGCCTGCAGCTATGTTAGGGGCTTCCATAACAGATTGGTTCGAACCCAAATCATTCCAGCTCGTCTTTGGAATATTCATGTTATTCATGGCAGGACTGCTTATGTTCAAGCATTTGCTTCAGCCCGCGAACATTACTTGGCCTATTCAGCGTAAGTTCACAGATGCTGCAGGAGTAACATCGGAGTACGGCTACAATATTCCAGCAGCACTTGTAGTAGGATTCGGTGTAGGGTTCATATCCGGATTGTTCGGGATTGGCGGCGGGTCGTTGTTCGTTCCGGCCATGGTGCTCTTATTCCGCTATCCGGCTCATGTAGCGACAGCGACATCGATGTTCGTTATCTTCCTATCATCGATACTCGGCAGCATGACCCATCTGTATCATGGAGATGTAGGCGGTTGGCTGGTGTTAGCACTTGCCCCTGGCGCTTGGCTGGGCGGTTGGTTTGGGGCACGAATTGTGAGACGGATCAGCGGTAACGGATTGTTGTGGCTGCTCAGAATAACATTGATTCTACTGGCTTTCAAGCTAATCTGGAGCGGGTTGTCCTAGTTCTAAAGCCTTTTGTCGCATAACACAACTTTTTTTGGGTGAAACGCTGAGGATTTTGCGGCGTAAATATTATATAGTTATAGTATCGTAATCATAGAAAGAGTGAATAGCCTGTGAGTAATGAAGAATTGGAAGTATATACAGTAGGCAGCAAGAGCTTTACCGCAGTTGCAATTAATACAGCAGCTAAAGCGGGGGAATGGATCAAGCTGAAGCTAGGCGCACACTCTAAGCTGGATGTGAAGAGCTCAGGGCAGGACTTAGTCACTGAGATAGACCGCGGCGCGGAGGCATTAATTCGCAACTTGATCAAAACTCATTTTCCATCACATGCCTTCCTGGGTGAAGAGGGAGTGAACGCCGGTTCCGAGGCTTCCATCCAAGCGCTTAAGGAATTAAGGGATGAGGAATATTTATGGATTGTCGACCCGATCGACGGAACGACGAACTTTGTTCATGGCTTTCCTTTCTTCTCGGTGTCGATAGCGCTTGCATATAAGGGTGAAGTGATCGTAGGGGTTATTTACGACCCATGGCATGATGAGTTGTTCGTGGCGGAGAAAGGCAAGGGAGCTTACCTGAAGGGCAAACGAATGAGTGTCTCGAAGGATGTCAAGCTGTCAGACAGCCTTATTGCAACAGGGTTCCCGGCAGGTACGAACAGTACGCTTCCGGTCAATATGAAAGGATTACAGGCGTTAGCACCAAAGGTCAGAAACGTACGAGTTGTTGGTTCTGCCGCCCTTCATCTTGCCTATGTAGCAGCGGGGAGATTAAGCGGGTTCTGGGAAATCGGGCTGAATAGCTGGGATATCGCCGCAGGTGCTCTGCTTGTTCGTGAAGCCGGAGGAGAAGTCACGGATACGCTTGGACGTCCATATACACTTCCAGTCCGCCATGTATTGGCAACAAACGGCCATATCCAGCGTGAGCTCCAATTAGAGCTCGCCTCTGCAGATGCGACAGGGTACGAACAGTAAGCACGATGGGTATAATACAGGCTCGAGCCACCGTTAAGACGGAGCTTCGAGCCTTTTTGCCGCTTACTCAATGATGCCTGTCCCCGTAATCTCTACATCCACATGCGGTTCGAATTGAACTTGGGCATAATCCTTTTCCCAATCCATCTGGTTCCATTCACTAGAATAAAAAGCTTGAATATGACGGGCTATTCCAAGGGCGTCGCACTTTGCATTTTGCAATTGTTTGAATACTTGACTCATCTGTTTGGTCAATTCCCTTTCATATAATGTTTCTATTTCTGTGATTCGTTCCGGATTTTCTAGTTTATCATCAGGAAACTCTATTAATTCCAATCGGATTTTGGTTCTAAGGGATGTATTCACTTTGCCATCCTTCAACGTTACCTTCATCTTAGACTTCACTTGAATCGCATTGGAGGTTGCGAATCCCCGAATACCTGGTATTTCATCGAGATGAACTCTGAATTGAGCTGTTTTGGCAAGGTCATTTTTCATAACTAATAGCAGCTCGGTGTCATCTTTTGTCATCTTCCCTTTATAAAATTCATTGTGAAAAAGAGCACTGCCGCTAACAACCACCCTGTTTTCCTTATCCAACGAAACGTAAGGCATAATGGTATCTCTGCCGTCGTCAAATATTGTTGTACAAATATCTTGCACATTCACGGAAGGGATGGAGGTCGAGTATTCCATGGAAGTGAAAAATTTATCTATAGCCAGCTTATTGGCGGAGCTGGAGAATGCTTGTAAAACTTGCTTGGATGAACCTTCCGCAATGGAGATTTTAGCGTTCAACGAGCTTTTGGGATCACGGTAAAGGACATCCAGATAAGGATAAATCCCTTTCCTCGCTGCCTCTTCGGATATCAGAACGACCCTATTCTTGGAGGAATCCACAGTGCCAGGCAAGCGTTGGTTAGCATGTAGCTTGATATCTCTTGGCGTATCGCCGTCTAAACTAATAATTTCAATTTGATTCTCACCTGAAACCAAGTAGAAGGAAGTATTGATTTTACCATTGTCGGCAAGATCGATGCCAAAAGCGAGTTGAATTACGGAGCCGCCCAAAAGGGATTGATCCCAGCATCCTGGGAGCAGCATGAGTATAGTAATCAGCGCAGCTCGTTTCAGTACATGACGAATAAAGGTGATCATATCAGCTTGCCTCCCTCGATTTTCGGAATGGCACAGCGATCAACAAAATTAGAGGAACACCGATTGCTGCTACATAGGAAGCATACTCGGAATAAAGCGTTATGACCCGTAGTGTATCCGGATTGACTGTGAATAGATTGACAGCATAACTGACCACCCCTAAGCCAAGGATGATCGGCTTTCTTCTAATCCCGGATAACCGGTTAAAGGCAATGCTTAATAAGTAGGCATAACCCGCTAAAGTGCAAATGATAATGACAACCCATGCCGAGAAAAAGATTAGATCGGCACGTTCAATGATTTTGAAAGAGACTGCTTTGAGCATATACAATGTCGGTTCCGGAACAATCGCCAGCTCCTTCGGACTGAACACCGTTATCCCTCCAATCGTGATGAGAACGTAACAGAGTGTGACAAAGCCGTTGGCTGCAGAGATCGCGGCAAGCTTCTGCTTGTGAGTGCCTTGAGACAAAGCGAACATAACGAACATAGCCTCAAATCCAAGATGACCTAGTAAGCTATCCTTTGCCCCCTTCAAGATAGAGAGTATTCCTGCCTCCCCTATAGGAAGTAAATACAAAAACTCTGCGTGAGTCATAGGGAACAGAGTCATAACAATAGGCAATAATATGACCATGAAGGTAACCGTCATGAAGCGGGCAAGAACACGAGCCGGCTCTATAGCCAAATAACAAGTACAGAACACAGGGAAAATTAATAGGGCCCATTGCGGGGTTAGGGGAAGCACCCATGTATGGATTAGCCGGGTCAATTCCGTCATCAAGTACAGAATGAGCAAAAAGAAGTATAAGATGCACACAAAAGTGATAATCTTTCCACCGATCCGTCCAAGTAATTTCTCAGAGATCTGGAACAAATCTTGTTCCGGATATCTCTTCATAATCAACCATAGAATCAGAATCATAATTTGGGCGAAGATACCCGCGGCTAACACAGAGATCCAACCGTCATGACCTGCATGTTTCGAAGTTATATGCGCTATACGCAGGATGGCAAAGCCAATCTGGAATTGAACTATGACTACGAAAAGTTGGCTTAAATAGATGCTGTTAGTTCTGTTTTGACTCGTCATCTTTTGCCCACTTTCTTGTTGAGACTTGAGTCCTTTTACGGCGTGTGCGCAAGAATGAAGGACGGGTGTTCATCACCCACTGCGGAAAACGTATCAAAGAATCCTTCAACTCTTTCCAACCCATTGGTGCATAGCCGGCTAAGTAGGGGGTCCCGAATGATTCCAACTTGCAAAGATGGATAAAAAGGATCGTCACTCCGAATGAAATGCCTAATAGTCCAAAGATGGAGGCAAGAATCATGAACGGGAAGCGGACCAATCGCACGGCCATACTCATTTCATTAGAGGGTACAACAAAAGAAGCGATGGCCGTCAATGCCACAACAATGATCATGGGGCTGGATATAAGTCCAGCTTGGACAACAGCTTCTCCGATTACAAGACCGCCAACGATACCGATGGTCTGACTGATTGGTGTTGGAAGTCGAATGCCCATTTCCCGGATGAGCTCGATTGTAAGCTCCATGAACATGGCTTCAATAATAGGTGGAAAAGGAATGTCACGGACTGCATTTTGCACGGGAAGCACGAGCTCACTCGGAATCACTTCCGGGTGAAACGAAATGATTGCTATGTAGAAAGCTGGCAATGTGATCGCTAAGAAAAAGCTGTTTACTCGAATAATCCGGAAGAATGTGCCTATCATCCACCTGGCATTATAATCGTCGGGCGACTGGTAGAACGCAACGAAAGTTACAGGCATAACCAATGCTGTAGGTGAGCCTTCCATTAAGAGGACAACCCTGCCCTCCATCAAGCAGGCAGCCACCCGATCTGGTCTTTCTGTATGGAGGATCTGGGGGAATAACGACCAAGGATTATCTTCGATGAGATCTTCCAAGAAATCAGTTGAGAAAGCATCATCGGTGTGAATGGACTTCACTCGTTCCATAAGCATATGGACTAAATCAGGATTGACGATTTCATCTACGAAGAGGATGGCTGCTTTCGAGTTCGTCTCCTTGCCAAGCATGTGGTATTTCACGGTTAGCTTGGCATTAATTATTTTCTTGCGGATCATATTCAAATTTACAGAGAGCTGTTCGACCGTGCCCTCATGGGAGCCTCTAACCACCTTCTCGTTCTGAGGCTCTATAACGCTTCTGGCATATGTAGCTTCAGCCTGTACGGCCACACCCCAAGGATCTTCCTCCGTACAGACGAGGCAGTAGCCGAGCAGGAGTAAATCGACGGATTGTTGAACAGAATGAACAGCTGTTACGGTTGTACCCGCTAACGACTGAATCAACGGCCTGCCGGTGTCAGATGATAATGGGATTATGACGCTGTCACGAATTTTCACAGCATCTGTAAGCGGCTCTATAAAGTAAAGGAGTGTTTCCGATTTCTGTGAGCTGGATTGCACGACCGTGTGCATCAGATCATCGGTATGATGTAAAGCTTCTTGAAGTTCTTTGAGCCGTTGCTCATGCGATGGCTTGCTCGTATCGGATTCCATAACATCCCTCCTCATGCATAGTTTCTCAAAAGAGGGTGTTTTTCATTCAGGAGACGGTTGGATATCACACTAGTTACTGCTTAGGTCATGTGGAGACAGGTTAGCCAATTCTAGTATAGGTTATTAGGGTAGAATCGACCGCTTCTCTAAGATAGCCAGTTTTACTATTGGTTATTGTCTAGGTTTTGAGGGGAATCGGTTCACAATGCAGAAATAGGGGATAGTGAGATAGGCTAATTAGTGGCTGAGTAAAGAAATCGCTCAAATAAACAGTAGTAAAATGGGTTATTTGCAGGCAGCGTGCCACTACAATCCAAACAGGCGGCGAAAAGCAGAAGTGAGCGAGGAAAGAACAGCCGAGGGGAATATTTCCTCCACCTCCATAATTAATAAATTCTATACTATCAAAAAAACCTGGCGATTTACGTCCGCCAGGTTTTCTATGTGTCAAATGAACGGTTATGAACAGGGCAATTCGAATCGGTATTGCCTACTCCGTGTCGGCGTTCCAAAGCCGGCGCATCTCTTCGCTTGTGGCGAGCAGCTCGTCAAGCGAGCCCTCTGCTTCTACGCGCCCGTCCTTCAGGACGAGGATGCGGTCAGCGTAAGCAAGGGCGGCCTTGCGGTGGGAGACGACAAGACATGTCGCCTCACGCCGCTCGAAGAGCCGCTCCCACAGCTTACGCTCCGTCTCCACGTCGAGGGCGCTCGACAAGTCGTCGAAGACGTACAGCTCCGCGCCGCGAACGAACATGCGGGCAGCAGCGGTGCGCTGCGCCTGGCCGCCCGACAGCTTCACCCCGCGCGGGCCTATGACGGTGTCAAGGCCGCTAGGCAGGGCGGCGATGTCTTGCTCCATCACCGCAGAGCGAATCGCCGCCTCGAGCCTCGCCGGCTCATCGGGCAAGCCGAGCAGCACGTTGCGCTGCAAGGTGTCGCTGTAGAGCCGCGGCACCTGAGGCGTGTACGCGCTGCGCGGCGGCACAAAGAAGCTGCCGGGGTCGTCCACCTCCCGGCCATTCCACACCACGGCTCCCCGATCCTTGGGGAGCAAGCCAAGCAGCGTCCGGACGAGTGTCGTCTTGCCGGACCCGATCCGCCCCGTTATGACCGTGAACGAATGCCGGGGCAGATGCAAATCAATATCGTCGATGCCTCGTCCTGTCTCCGGATAACGATACGACAATCCGCTCACTTCCAGCAGCTGCAGTTGGTCGTTCTCTCCTCGAACAGGCACCTCAAGCTTCGGAAGCTCTCCCCGCAAGAACAGCGGATGCGATTCTGTCAGCTTGGTCGCAGGAGCGTTCTGAAGCAATCCGGCCATCCGGACCTTGGACACTTCGCTTTGCTTGTAATAAGTCAGGAATTTACCGAAATTCTGAATGAACTGAGTGACGAAGGTCAGGTAGTACACGAACAAAGCGAAATCGCCTACCGTGAAGCTGCCGTCGCGCATCGATTGGGCGCCCAGCAATAAGATCAAACCTGTCCCAATATTAACGGTGTTGGAAAAGATGGAATCCAGCACTTGATTCATCAGTTTATCCTTGAGCATCGCGTTGCGGCGTTGATCATTCAGATGTCGGAACCTACCAATAACGCGATCCTCAGCGCCAGCTACTTGAATGGCCTGCACGGATCCGAACATTTCCGCAATAGCGCCTGTTACTTGACTCGTCGCTTCACGGCTGGCGGCACGGTACTTCTGCAGCATCGCAGTAGACATCTGAGCAGCAGTTACCACTAGCACGAGTGGAACGAATACGAGCAGCGTCATCTGAACGTCAATATTGAACAGAATCAAGAAAGAGACAGTAGCGAAGGTGGTCATGCCGAATGCATCAACCGACCAGCTTACAGCTTCCTCCGTCTGCTCCACATCATCGCGGAAGTTGCTAATCGCTTCCCCAGGCGAGATTGGAATCGCTTTGGCTCCAGGTTCCTTCAGAATATGGCTGAGCATATTGCGGCGCAATAGTCCGCCTATTCGAGCCCGGAATTGTACGTCGGTAATAAAACCGATCAAGATCAGGCCCGAACGCCCAAGAGCCGCCGCGATCAGGAAGACTACAAGTGTCCAAATACCGAAATTGTACACCGCCTCGCCTGATATCATATCGAAGAACCATTTCGTAATGAGGCCTGGGATAACAGGGGCCAAATAAATCAGTGACCATGCCGTAGCATTCAAAACATATAATCCAGGTCGATAGCGGATTAACCGCCACATGAATTGGAAGGTAGTCATACGAGCATCTCCTCCATTCCGGCCTTGAGAATTCGGCTGTAGCGCGAATCCCGATCCTCAGCAAGCTTGATACGGCTTCCGAATTCGGCAATGTGTCCATCCTCAAGAATCAGAATGGCATCTGCACGCTGAATCGTTGTGAGCCTATGCGCAATAATGATGCACGTACGCTCGCGTAATAATCGGTTGATCGCGGCCTCCATCTTTTGCTCTGTAGCAGGATCGAGTCTCGATGAAGCTTCATCCAGGATAACGAGTCCCGGTTCGGATAAGAATACACGGGCAAAGGCAAGCAGTTGAGCTTCACCTGCAGATAATCCGCCACCTCCTGATTCAAGCTGACTGTCCAATGCAAGAGGCAAGGAGTGAAGCCAGCTATCCAGTCCGAGCTGCTCCAGCACCTCTATAATTCGACGATCCTCGATGGATTCATCGAAGAATGTCAGGTTATCCCTCACAGTGCCTTGGAATATTTCAATATTTTGCGTGACCAGTGCCACCCGTTGCCGGAGGTTCTTCAATTTGGCATCCCGAATAGACACTCCGCCTAGCTTAATCGTACCTGCTTGGACATCATAGAACCGCAACAGTAAACGGGCTAATGTAGATTTACCGCTGCCCGTTCTGCCTAATACGCCCATTACTTTTCCAGGCTCAAGACGAAAGTTCAGCTCATGCAGGTTCATAATCTCTGACTCGTACCCGAAGGATACCCGATCAAACTCAACAGACAACGGTCTATCGGGCAGCGGCGTGCCCGGCCCATCATCAGGAATCGCAGACTTCGTTGCCAATAGTTCGCGCACTCGAATGATACTGGCGTCGGCTTTCTGGAGATCTTCCATTTGGGTACGAATTTTCTCAATAGGCTTAGCCATTAGCTCGGTATAATAAAAAATCATATACACGGTTCCGATTGTGATCGCTCCTGCTTTCCACATATAAGCACTCACCGCAAAAGCAATCGCATTCCCAATCGCAAACACAATAAGCGTTGTGATCCACATAGCCGCCCAGCCCATGAATGCACGAATGCGGATAGGCAGCCATTTGCGCAGCAAAGTGTGAAAACGATGCATAACAAAAGGGGTAGCCCCGTTAGCACGTGTGTCCTCTGTACCCTCCAGATGCTCGCCAAGAAACCCGTAAAACTCGGCACTCATTCCGCGCAGCTTCCCCCAATAAGGCACTGCGAATTTGCGAATGAAGTTAATAGCAAATATCGCTAACACAACGAAAAGACTCATCGCCGTCCCGATCAACCAGCCTTCACGGAACAACAACACCAGAATCCCTGCAACGAGCAATAAGTTGCTCATCAATGTAATGACGAAATTC
Organism: Paenibacillus sp. J2R1T-4; assembly: GCF_059692235.1. Taxonomy (NCBI): domain Bacteria; kingdom Bacillati; phylum Bacillota; class Bacilli; order Caryophanales; family Paenibacillaceae; genus Paenibacillus; species Paenibacillus sp. J2R1T-4. The sequence goes on from NZ_JCAUBA010000017.1 coordinate 94,189, forward strand.
GAGAAAAAATTGGCCAGTGCATTAATGTCTCCATCGACCCGTTCGATGATCGCCCCAGCCGTATGCGACTTATGGAAAGACAAATCCAGGCTCATGCAGTGAGCCGCGACGTCACCCCGGAGTCGGTTCGTGGCGATCCAACCCACATTTTCACCTATATAAGCAGCAATAACGGTTACTACCTGCAGCACAAGCGAGACGCCTATGAATAAAGCAGCGGCAATAATAAGCGGCCGTCCGCTTTGTTCGGATTGAGCCGTATCCAGAAAATATCGGATAATCTGGGGATTAATCAATTGCATAGCTAATGAGGCCAACAGCAAAAGGGTGAGGAGGAGCATGCTTTTCCACTGCGGTTTCAAGTAGCCATATAGTAATTTGACGTATTCGCTGAGCGGGATGTTAATTGCTTTCATGACAGGTTCACCTTTCCTCTTACAACGGGGACTCCATAATATCTACTAGGTTAATGAGCAAAGTTTTATTTGAGCTTTTTCTCTTAAGTATGTACTCTAATAGATTCCCTAACAAGCGTCAACGGACAATTTGATTAAAATGGAAGGAGTCGTATATTCAAGTCTCGAATTGTAACTGCAAAACCTGCAGTTAATGATTAGACTTTTATCGAGATGAGCCGGATTGGATGAAATTAACGGTACGAAATGCAGTTATTTTGGTAATAGGCATGGGTTCCCTACAATCAATTCAACTCATGCTTGTTATAGAGATTTGATGGCTATTAATATCTCGACTTTAGTCCCGACTCCAGGCTCGCTGTGGATCGATAGTCCGTATTTGGAGTCTTGAGAATACAGCCGGATTCGCTCATGGACATTGTATAACCCATAACCATTGGTCGCTTTATCCTGTGAGGGGGGCAGCAGCAGCTGACTGAGCTGCGCGGCTTCCATGCCGACCCCATCATCCTCTACTGTGAGGCGAATGGCATTATTTGCGAAATGAGCGGAAATGAGCAGGATGCCGACTTTTGGCTTCTTCAACTGAATGCCGTGGAGAATGGCATTTTCCACAATGGGCTGCAGGGTCAACTTGGGCAAAGGGCAGGCCAGTATGTCGGAATCAACACGGAACTCCGCCTGGATCCCGTTGGAGAACCGTGAATTTTGAATGTGAATATAGGCCTGGACGAGCTGCAGCTCTTCATCCAGTGTCACGATATCCTTGCCTTTATTCAGACTTAAGCGAAAATACTTGGAGAGCGAATCCACCATACGCGCGATGTCGTCAGCATTCCTGCGAATGGCCATCCAGTTGATGCTGTCCAGCGTGTTGTAAAGGAAATGGGGATTAATTTGCGCTTGGAGTGCTTTCAGCTGGGCTTCACGCTCGTGCAGCTTGGCGTCGTAGGATTCCTCGGTTAGATGTTTGACTGTCTGGACCATACTGGAGATCGCAAACTCTAAGTTCCTCATATCACTGCCCTCGTTCGGCAACCCGTGATCCAACCCCTCCAGGCCTTCTTTTTTCATCAGGCGTATAAGCTCCTTGATTCGTTTGCTCATACTGTCCGCGACATACACGAATAGCAGGGACAGGGCAAAAACAAATACAACGAAGCTGACTGCCAATACGATTACAGCAGAAACCTTGGCTAATGTGACGCTCTCTCCGGATATGGTAGCGGTAGGTATGTCTGCGACCACAACCCACTTGGTAAGAGGAATGCGGTGAAAAATCGTATACACGTCAGCATGTTCGGGGTCACGAAAATAGCCTTCATCCTTGTCCGCCAGCAGCGACTGCTTCATAGTGCTTATGCTGCTTGCTGGACCTAATCGCTCAGGGTCGGAATGGGAAATAATCCGACCGTCCTGATCGAGCAAATATATGCTTTGCGTCTTCGCCAAATGGATCTGCTCCAGTATAGTCTGAAGCAGCTTGTATTTGATATCAATGACCAGAATGCCTGCCAGATTCTCAAAATTGGCCGGATCCCGCAGCATCCGCGAGTTGGATAATACGTATGCGTCCTCACCACCAACAAACTTTTGGAAATAAGAGCTTTGCCAATAGATCGATCCGTTCCTGTCAATGATCCGATCATACCACTGCCTGTTGGAAGACTGCAGCTGATGAAGGGGGAAGAAATGAATATTTTCTCGCGAATAGTATAACTCTGGCTGAATAAACAAACGGATGCGGTGGATGTCGCGGTTGTTTTCCATGCTCATAACGAGCCGCTCCAGCTCGCGAAAGTGTTGGAACTGGACGGCCTCCGATTGTCCGAGACTGGTCAGATAGCGGTATAAATCGGGATTGGAAATCAGGCTGTTCGAGACGTTCTCGATAGCGCTCAGCCTGTAGGTTATATTGATTTCCGCCTGATTGAGAGTCTGCAGCATCGATTCGCTCATATCCTTTTCAATAATGGCGGCTGATTTCGTGTAGTAGGTGTACATCAGCAGACAGCTGGGAAACAGGATCAGGCAAACATACAGCAAAATTACTTTTTTCGTGAGACTGAGCCTGACGAAGGAGGCGCGGAATAGGCTGAGGCCTCTCATAACATTTTGTCTCGGAATTCAGTGGGCGAGAATCCGGTCTGTTTTTTGAACAGCTTGCTGAAATAGGCCGGGTCTTTATACCCGACAGCAAAGCAAATATCATACAGCTTGTTGCGGAAATCGCCCAGCATCTCCTTGGCCTTGCTAATGCGCACCTCTATCAAGTACTCATTGATCGTCATGCCCGTCTCCTGTTTGAACAGCAGGCAAATGTATGTGGTGGTCAAATAGACGGAGCTGGCGATCTCGGCAATCGTGAGATCTTTGGCGAAATGCTCTTGAATGTAGCTCTTGATCTGGACGACTCCATTCTTGGTTTTACGCTCCCGCTTTTCAATAATGGCCTTGTGAACCAGCTCGATATGTGCGAGCACGTCGTCTTTCAACTCACTAATCGTTTCCACCCGTTGAACAAATTCCCATAACCGACGCTCGTTCCGGTTAATCGGCTCCTTGTCAATCTCAAGCTCCATGAGAAGGTTGGAGCAGGCCAGCACGAGCTGGATACAACCATTCTGGCAGGATTTGATGGACAGAGAGCGATTCTCCGTCCACATCAGGAACCAGTCGCTGACATAACGGGCAGCGGCTGAGCTCTGGTCCGACTTCAGTAGAGCCTCAAACTTACGGGTATCCGGCAACGCTCCAAGCGAAGGCTCCTCCTTGTCGGTTCCCAGACTATCAATCGTGATAATTTGATTTTTGCCGAGAAACCATTTGTGCTCTGCAGCTTGGACGGCCAAACGGTATGAACGCGGTAACGATACGATGTCGTTAACCGTACTGCCAACTCCGATCGTTACTTGCAGTTTCAAGATCCGATTGAGCTGCTCCCTGCACTCGCTGACCACATTATAAAGCTGTTCCTCATCCGAATCGGAGAACAGGTTGAGAATCCCCGCATATTCGCCTGGTGTCGTTTCGAAAGCGTGGCCGCGCAGATGTTCGTTCATGATATCCTCGCAAATATTCAATAGAGCAAAGGAAAGGAGCTGACGGTCCTTTTCAGACTTTCCCTGCGCTGTTAGGTAATCATCGATTTTAACTATAAAAACGCAATAGTTCCCTTCATTTGGGCGGAGATGGATATCGAGAAAATCGAATTTCCCCGGAAGTCGCTCATCAGGATTGATGCCATCACGGACGAGGGCAACTAGAAATCGTTCCCGCAATAGCGGGATGCTCTGATTAAGCTTCATATTCAATTCATTGAGCTGATGGAGTCGGGCCTCCTCTTCCTGGAGCAGCAGGGTAACTTTGCGGACAACGGTCTTCAACTCATCCAGTTGAATCGGCTTCAATATATAATCGACCGCGTCCAGCTTCAGGGCTGACATAATATAATCCAGATCGTCAAAGCCGCTTATAAAAATAATTTTGATATCGACATATAACTCCCGCAGCTTAGCGGATAAAGTGATCCCATCCATATGAGGCATCTTGACATCCGTAATCAAAATATGGACCTCAACCTCTGCCAACAGCGCTAATGCATCGACTCCGTCCTCAGCTTCACCGACCACTTCTATGCCGTACTGCTGCCAATCCACACACTCCCGCAACCCCGAACGAACAGAAGCTTCATCATCTACAATGATCATTTGATACATAATAAGCACCCCGGTTTCATTGTAACCGCATACAACTAAGCGTTGATTCAGATTTGCTGTTAACCAATACTATAATCCAGCACCAACAAATCATAATCCGGCCTTCTATTCCCAGTATGTCGGCCCCATATATAATGTGAACACAAGGGCTTTCCCCAAGTTCATTGTAAAAGCACCAAGCTCTCCGTGTAAACCACTAATATAGAAAGGATGTCACCATGAGCGAAAATACGGGAACCGCCAAGCATAGCCTGACAGGGCGGGCATCGCGCACCGCACCCGGAGAGAAGACCGGTTTTATCGGTTATTTCCTCAGAAACTACAGTCTTTATCTCATGTCGCTGCCGGGTCTCCTGTTTCTCATCATTTACAAATTTATCCCTCTGTACGGACTGACACTAGCCTTCAAGGATTTCAACTTGTTCAACGGGGATAGTCTGCTGGAATCCGTGATTCAGAGCCCGTGGGTCGGCTTGCAGCATTTTGAACGAATATTCCGGGAGCAGCAGTTTGTGCAGGTCATCCTGAACACGCTCATCATTAGTTTGTATAAGCTCGTTTTTCTGTTTCCGGTGCCCATCCTGATAGCGGTGTTGCTGAACGAATTGAGGCTCCGAGTATTCAAACGCTGGATTCAAACAATTGTTTACATGCCGCATTTTCTATCGTGGGTCATTGTGTTCGGATTATTTTACTCTCTGCTCGGTTCGTATGGCATCTTTAATCAGATCCTTGGTTTTCTGGGGATGGAAAAGCTGGGATTCTTCACGGATCCGAAGCTGTTCAGGATGCTGCTCGTCTTTACGGAAGGCTGGAAGGAGAGCGGATGGAACACGATCCTGTTTCTCGCGGCTATGACGTCTATTGATCCTCAGTTATATGAAGCAGCAGTAGTGGATGGGGCGAACCGCTCTAGGCGCATCTGGCATATCACCTTGCCGGGCATTGTCCCGATCATTATTCTGGTGTTTATTCTCAGGCTGGGACATATTCTCAACGCGGGCTTTGAACAGGTGCTTATTATGTACAACCCTTCCGTATACGAGGTGGCGGATATTATTCAGACCTACGTGTACCGGATTGGCCTCGGCAAGCTGGATTTCAGCATGTCGACAGCGCTTGGACTTTTTGAGTCGGTGGTGGCCTTTATCTTGATCTTTTCGAGTAATATGGCGAGCCGAAGGTTTCTCGGGAAGGGAATTTGGTAGAGAGGGGAGAACGGTATGAAGCGCACCACAATAACATGGTTTGACACGATCAATGTACTATTTCTGACTGTGCTTGGACTGGTTTGTGTGCTGCCCTTCCTGCATGTGGCAGCCAAATCGTTCAGCGATGAGGCTTCGGTTATGGCTAATAAGGTAACCTTTATCCCTATTGGCTGGAACCTTGATGCTTATACTTTTGTGTTGATGAAATCCGGTTTTTTGGCGGCCTTTCAAGTGACGGTATTCGTGACTGTCTTCGGCACCTTGCTGAGTCTGGCGATAACGGTAATGGCGGCATACCCGCTGTCCAAGCCAGAGTTTCGGGGGCGCAAAGCGATTCTTCTGCTGTATGTGTTCAGTATGCTGTTCTATGGGGGAATCATCCCTGGTTATCTGCTGATGAAGGGGCTGGGCTTGCTTGATACGGTGTGGGCCATGATTGTTCCGCTGCTGGTTGTTCCGTTCAACCTGCTCGTGTGTAAAACGTTTTTTGAAGGCTTGCCCGAAAGCATCGAGGAATCAGCCAAAATCGACGGTGCAGGCCATATGCGTATATTGCTGATGATCGTTCTTCCTATTTCGCTTCCGGTGCTGGCTACCCTGGGATTGTTTTATGCGGTGGGCTACTGGAACAGCTACTTCCATCCGTTGATCTTTATCAGCTCGGCCCATCTGAAGCCGCTGCAGTTGTATTTGTACGACACGATGGCGAACACCAATGATGTGCTCAGCCAGCAAAGCGTGGAGGAACGTATGAATATATCAGCAGAAGGCGTCCGGGCTACGGCGGTTGTTGCATCCGTGCTGCCGATTTTGGCGGTTTACCCTTTTTTGCAAAAATATTTCGTTCACGGCCTTACGATCGGATCGGTTAAAGGATAATTGCCGTTGTATTTAACCCGTTCGGTATGAGAGCGAGCGGTATTAAATAGATACTTACCAAATTAAAGGGAGGCACTACCCGCATGAACAATAGACATTCATGGCTTAACATCGCAGTTCCCGCTGTGCTCAGTATTTCGCTGCTTGCCGGATGCTCTTCGACCCCTGCCAATAAGGATACAGCCGCGCCCACAGCGGCCGCGACCGGGAACGCAGCTACGCCGGAGAAAGCGAAGCAGCCGCTCAAGGTGCTCGGCTTCAACATTGGGATGGATCCGAACAAGGACCCGCTGGCCAAGGAAATTGAAGACAAGACGGGGTACAAGGTGGAATATTTCCTGCTGCCCAAAGACAAGCCGGAAGAGAAGCTGAACATTGAGATTGCCTCAGGTGCCGACTACGATATTCTAACCTTGACCCCGACCCAATATTATACGCTTGTGGTGCAGGGAGCTCTTCAGCCAATTGACGATCTGGTCGCCAAATACGGGGACAATCTCAAGAAAGCGATTTCCCCTGCCTCTTGGGAGCTGGGCAAATACAACGGCAAGCTGTATGGGGTTCCGCAGAAAAATGAACGCGCGAATATAGATTCAACGATTGTTTTCCGGCAGGATATATTGACCGAGCTCAATCTGAAAACACCGGAGACGCTAGACGATTTCTATACGACTCTGAAAACGATCAAGGAAAAGAAACCGGATATGATTCCGCTAACCGGGCAGGCGATGTCCATCGGAACGATTTATAGCGCTTTCGGGATGTACACCGACTGGGCGGAGGTCGACGGGCAGCTGTTGCCGAGAATCAAGCAGCCGCAGATGAAGGAATATTTCGCCTTTATGAAAAAGCTGTACAAGGAAGGTCTAATCGACAATGACTGGTCGGTTAATAAAACGGCGCAGGCGCAGGAGAAATTCGTTGGCGGTAAGGCGGCGATGATCTCCGGAAACTGGAATGATGCCTCGAATATGGCTCCTTCACTTGCCAAGAACGTGCCTGCTAGCAAGATGGGATTCATGAATCCGCTGCAGGGAAAGGACGGCAAAGCGGGCATTCAGGATTCTGATAAGCTGCTGTATGTCCATGCGATTCCGAAGTCGTCGAAGAAGGCCGAGGATGCGATCAAATTTATGAATGAGAAGCTGAAGTTTGATACATTCACATTCCTTACACTGGGCGAAAAAGGGGTAACGTTCAATGAGGAAAAGGGAGTCTACAGCCCGATTATGCCGATTTTTACTGAAAGACGGGGAAATGCCTACTGGTACTTAAACGGAATACATGAGAAGGAATATGCGGATATGTGGCTGGCCAGGGTGCGGAGAACACCGACTCTGTTCGAAGCCTTCAATGCTCTGAACAAAGACTACGACAAATATGCCAAGAAGAATCCGATTGCCTTTATGCCGCCGCTGCAAGAAGTAGGTAAAAATTCACAGACCATTTCGCAAAAGGAAGTCGACTATTTCCTCAAATTTTTGCTGGATGGAGAGCAGCTCGACGGCTTCGATAAGTTTATAAAGGAATGGGACAGCTCAGGTGGTGCCGAGATGTCCAAAGCGATTAATACATGGTATGCAACTACGAAGAAGAAGTAACGGAATCCTAAGCAGCGGGAGTGGAAGAACGATGAACTATATAGTAGAACCGGAAAAAAGAGTGCCTGTCGTGGCAGAGCCCGATGTACTGGTTGTCGGCGCGGGACCGGCAGGGATCGGCGCGGCTGTTGCAGCCGCCCGTAACGGGGCTAGTGTGCTGCTGGTGGAAAGATACGGGTTTGTCGGCGGCAATCTGACGGTAGCAATGGTCAATCCAATGTTCACCTTCCATGATACGAATGGCTTGCAGGTTATCCGCGGCATAGCCGGTGAATTGGTTGACAGGCTGGTGGTCAAGACGGCTTCTCCGGGCCATGTTACCGACTTGACGTTCGACAATGCGTCCATGTCGCCATTTGATCCCGAGGGCATGAAGCTCGTGCTGTTCGATCTGCTGCAGGAAGCGGGTGTCCAGCTTATGCTGCATACGGTTGTAGCTGATGCTGTGACCGACGGGAATGGAAGAGTTACCGGCGTGATCGTAGAGAGCAAGTCGGGGCGGCAGGCGATTTGCCCGAAGCTGGTTGTCGATTGCTCGGCGGATGCAGACATTATCGCCCGAATTGGCGCCCCATTCGTCAAGGGGCGCGAGAGCGATGGAGCGATGCAGCCTGTGACCTTGTTTTATCGGATCGCCGGTGTCGATATCCCGGGCCTCAAGGCATGGATGAAAGCCAACCGCCATCTGCTCAAAGACTCGCCCAGTGATGAAGAAATTGAGGCGCAAAGCGCGCTTGCCTTTCTAGGTATGAAAGACATTATTAAGGAAGCGCAGGCCAAAGGCGATTACCCCGAGGATGCTGCTCCGCGCATACTTATGTACGAGCTGCCCAAGGACGGTCAGTTTGCCGTCAACTGCACAAGGCTGCAGGGCGTTGACGGTACGCTTGTGGCCGACCTGACGAGAGCCGAGATCGAGACGCGCCGCCAGGCATGGGCGATTACCGAATTCATGAAATCGTATATCGGGGGATTCGAGAATGCCTATGTACTCGATACGGGGGTTCAGGTAGGCATCCGTGAAACAAGGCATATCATTGGCGACTATACGATGGTGGAAGAGGATGTATTATCGAGCCGCGCTTTTCACGATGGCATCGCCTGCGGCACCTTTGCCATTGATATTCACCCGCCTGAAGGCGAGCAGCAAGTATTTACCGGCTCGGGCAAATGCGTGTACGAAATTCCGTATCGCAGCCTGCTGCCCCAAGGCGTCGACAATGTACTGGTTGCGGGACGATGCATATCTGCGACGCATAACGCTTTTGGCTCTACCCGTGTAATGGCGACATCGATGGGCATCGGTCAGGGAGCCGGAACGGCGGCCGCACTAGCAGTCAGGCATGAGCTGAGCACGAGGGATGTGGATGCGTCCGATGTGCGGGCACTGCTGCTTGCGCAGGGACAATTTCTGCTGACTGAGCAAGCAGAGATGCTGGTAGATCCAGCCTTGCGATTGAACAAAAATAACGGATCGGGCGGTACGGCCTCCCATCATAATCCGTTTGCGAAGGGATGAGATGACAATGGCGGAGGCAGTAGCTCCTTCAACTACAATAACCGTGTTGGAAGGCACAACTATAGGAACGATCAATCCTCACATATACGGGCAATATCTGGAGCATCTAGAGGACTGCATTTATCCCTGCATCTGGGATGACAAGTCATCCTTCTCCGATGAGCGGGGGAACAGACAGGACGTAATGGAGGCGATTAAGGAGCTGGGAGCGCCAATTGTCCGCTGGCCGGGCGGCTGCTTCGCCGACTTTTACCATTGGGAGGACGGCATTGGAGAAGGGGCGCAACGGCCGGTTCGCCGCAATTTCCATTGGGGCGGGATTGAGTCCAACCGGTTCGGAACGGACGAATTTCTGCATTGGTGTGAGACGATTGGGACGGAGCCCTATATCAATTTCAACCTGGGCACGGGTACATTGGATGAAGCGCTGCGCTGGATGGACTACGTGAACGGGACGGCAGACACGACAGATGTGCAGCGCCGCAGGGCGAATGGACGCGTGGAGCCGTACAACGTCAAGTACTGGGGAATCGGCAACGAAACCTACGGGCATTGGGAAGCGGGGCAGATGGATGCGGAGGATTACGGCAAGCGTCTGGCCAACTGGTCTGAATTCGTTCGTAAAGTTCAGCCGGATGCACGTATCCTGGGTGTCGGCTCTCATGGCGGCAGTGATACGCATTGGGATCGAGAAGTGCTTCGCCACGGGGGAAAAGCGATCGATTACTTGACGTTTCATTTGTACGCCTCTTCCTCCGATCGGAAGAGCGGCGCGGAATACGAATCGATCGCCTATACTCCGGCGTACTTCGAGAAGCGGCTTCGCCGCATGCTGGCAACCATCGACGCGTATTCGGACCCATCCGGCTCCACGCGACCGATCCAGATCAGCATGGATGAATGGAACATCCGCCACTATGTCCGCTCCGACAATGGCTCCTACCGCCTGAACCGCAGCAGCCCGCGCAATCTTCAGGATGCCATCTTCACGGCGGGGGTATTGAACGTGATGATACGGCTAAGCCCGAGGGTCGCGATGGCCAACTATGTGTTCCTCGTGAATGGCAACGGTGTAATGCGCGCGAATGAAACTGAGGTGCTGAGGACGCCTCTGTACTATATTTTCCAACAGTATGCTCGCTGGTTTGCCGGTAATGCAGCAGCGGTGTTGATACAGGGAGCGGTCAAGACAGGGATAGCTCCTCTGATCAACAGTCCCCAGTTCGTCTGCGAGCCTACGGGTGATCTGGAAGCTCCGGTAGTCGATGCCGCCGCTTCGTGGAATGCCGATGGAACCTTGGCCGTCTCACTGATCAACCGCAGTCCGAACGCTGCTTTAGAGGTCAAGCTGGTTCTTCCGCGGGGCTATGCGCCAAAGCAGTCCTGGACGCTGCATCATCAAGACGTGTATGCGTCTAACGATTTCGGAGCCGCCGACCAAGTTATACCGCGGTTGGAAACCGTCGACGGGTGGGACGGTACTTGGAGCTGCCCGGCACATTCTGTTGTTCTGCTGCTGTGCGCTAAGGAACAAACGACTTAAGCTGCTGAAGCGCGAAGAATGGGCGCTTCATGCGTGGAACGGATGGGGCAGGAAGGTGGATCGGTAAAGCGCTAACCAGACAACATTGTCCTGCTCCCACCAATGTTGTCTGGTTAGAGCCGAGATTATCAGTGGCATCCTACTATTTAGGTGCATAGCAATGACTCCGTAGCGATCTGCTTTTTCGGACGTCGTTCCCCCTTGCTCCCGTAGTCTGCATTGCGTTCTCCGACTTGCCTCATGATTCTAGTGCATCTGTATGAAATTTCGCATATAATTTTCCTTATTCTGGTTTATACCGTCATTATATGCGATATTTCATACTCTTCGCACAATAATACAAGCATCTGCGATAATCTGTATGAAATTTCGAACACAATTGCTGCCGCTCAGCCACTTTAACTAACTAAAGCAGATGTCGAAATTTAATACACAGAGTGGTTAAAACAGCCTGTTGGAAGACTCCCTCTTCTCTCCAAAGAGAATCCACCTTCACTAGCCGCCGCCCTAAACCTAACTTACTCCCCTTTACTCGTTTGCTCCTTAACCTGACTACATTGAGTCCCCCCCCTGCACCCCGGTTAATCACCATATGGCGCACCGGCAAAATGAGGGCGGTTGACTAGAAAAGTATGTAGCTCATGGAGCCGCCTGTAAAGAATAAACCTTCAAACAGCGTCAACCGGGTTTTCAATTACGGTTCGCTGTTTTTTGTAAATAAAGGGAGGTTGCCATAACCATTACTAGGATGGCAGTTGTAGAGCGGCCGATTTTCCGCTAAAGTAAAGGTCTGAGCAAAGGCAAGCCATTTGTTGAAACCGAGGAGCTGCATAGAGTGGAGTTCACTATAGAGTATTTATCATTTTTTGTAATCAGATTGGATGGGTCGGAGAAGACCTTTAAGCATTACCAGACGCTTGATCGAGAAGCTTATGCAGGAAGTGAGATCAAACATTTTCTGGATGGGGAATTCGCCCGAATCAGCAAAAGGAAGGTAGAGAAGCATCCTAATACAGAGCAAGCCCCGACCAAGATTGGCCGATTCATCGTAGAACCGGGCTATGAGCTGGGAAGCAATCCGAACTATGCTTTGTTTAACAGACTTCGAACCGAAGATTCGAAGGACTATTTTGCCAGCTATGCGGACGAGCTCGTTCGCATGTATATGTCCACCAATGCTGTGCGGGGAGGTGCGCTTATTATCGCCCAAACCAGAGCAGAGCGGGTGAGCAGTGAGCCGTTCGTGTTCGTCATGAAATGCGACTTCGAGCAAAAGATAGCGCATATCTCGGACGAGCAGTCTCTTGTTCGTCAAGTGGAAATGGCCATTAGCGCGAAGAATATCAAGTCGATTCAATTTCCGCATATGCCGGAGGAAGGCATGGTAGAGGAATGGGAGCTGAAGATTCATCAGGCATCGCATGCACGGTACTTTGAAGACTTCCTGAAATTCGTCACATATGAAAAGTCATTGCCCGAACTTATTAATCATCAAGTCATGGATATGGTTCAAGAATATATGGTGCACAAATGGGAGGGGCAATCTTCGTCCGATCAGCAGCCACTGCCGTACGAGGGGGCGGAGCCAGCGCCTGTTACAGATTCAGATTTCGATCATCTGGTTGAGCAATCGGGGCAGCCCGCTCGCTTGCAGCGATATTCGCCAGAAGAGAGAGAGCGTGAAGCCAAGGAAATCGAGCTATGGGCGTGCAGTGACAAGCGTGAGCTTCAGGAGAAATGGACTCCGGAGCAGGTAGTCGATGCCGCACAGCGTCTGACCGAAGAGAAACCGGAGCTGGAATTGAGATTTAAGCTGGATGAGACAGTCGTAAAAGCGAAGCTCACAGACTTCGGGGACAGCCTCCACATTGCCAGGCACAACGGCCGATATGTGGTGCTGATTGAGGGAGATGCGTTTGAGTTCGCCAAGGGCTTCTCACCTATTGAGCTGCTGCAGCCTGAAGAGCTGGAGGATGTTGTCCGCAAAATAGGGGAGAAGCCAGCCCCGTCGCAACAAGACTACTAAATTGGAGTTTCAAAACCGATTTATAATGAAATGCAACAGACCTGTGCGGAAGATTCATCGTTGATCCGCATAAATAGAAGCTTCCAGTTCCCACGGAATCGTTCGTGGTATTGGAGGCTTCTTTGTTCATTACTATTAGTCGCAGATAATGGTGGCTCGCCACTTACATATAACCCATTTTACTACTGTCTATTTGAGCCATTTCATCGCTCAGGCACTAATTAGCCTATCTGACTATCCTATATTTCCACATTGTGAACCGATTTTCCTCAAAACCAGGCCAATAACCATTAGTAGCACTTGTTATCCCAGAAAAAGCCTTCTTTTCCGCATAAATTACCTATACTTTCACTGGCTAACTGAACTCTACAGGACCTAAGTAGTCAACAGATAGCTTAACTAATCGTCCCCGCTACTCGGTTGAATGTCAAATTAGGGCCAATCCTCGCCCACCCACGCGCCAAACTGATATCTAACGCCAAGGACCGCTGGAGTGATCTTCCCGATCGGTTTTTACTTATTAAGCGTTAACGTTAAGCGTAGCTGTAATCCAGTAGTAATGCATGCAGAGGATGCCGACGTATACGACGACGGATAAACGAAACAGCCCTTTGACTAGCAGTCCCTTTCCCGCTTTGGCAATTAGGAAGAAGAGTGACAAAGGCAGTATGATTTTGAAGGCATAAAAGCCTATATAAAGATGGTCATACAGAAAGCGCATGAGCGGATTGGCCTCCCCAATCAATTGAAGCCTAAGGCCTATGTCGGTAAGGCTGGCATCCAATATACTGGCGATCAAAATGAAAACAAGTAATATTCGGTTCAAAGGAATCACTCCTGTTCGGGTCATTGGAACTACTTAACTAGTTCTTATTATAAGGAGTCCTAGCGAAAAAAGATGCAATGCAGGTGCATTAGGCCGAAGTCTTGGGCATCCCTGAGGCGATCGAGTATAAATGAGCTCTGCTTGTGGACTGAGTGTCACACTATATGAGACATAGTATTATATAGTGGAATATTCAGCTTTTAGATGATAATATGGTTATGTAAAGGAGTTTAACGCACATGCGCCAAGAAGGGTCCGGAACAAGCATGAGAAAGATATGTTTGCGATCCATGTAAGCGGTTTCTGACATCAATTTGGAATTTGGAGCGAAGGAGGAAGCATGGAATGAACACGAAGGGTATTGGACGGGAGACGTTCCCTCTACGCGGAAAAGATCCGATAAGACTCGCGATGCTAGGCATGGTGGACGGCAACGGTCATCCCTATTCCTGGAGCGCTATGTTCAACGGGTACGATGCGGAACAGATGGCTTCTTGCCCGTATGCCGCCATCCCGGCATATCTGAACAAGGAGCCGAAGGAGACGCTGCAGATTAAGGGCGCGCGCGTTACCCATATATGGACGGACGATCCGAAGGATGCCGAGCATGTAGCCCGCGCTTCTAATGTTCCCTATATTGTGGAGCGGCCAGAGGACGTTATCGGACAGGTCGATGCGGTCATCGTAGCAACGGACAAAGGTTATGAGCATGTCGAGCGCTGCCGGCCATTCGTCGAGGCGGGATTGCCCGTGTTCGTCGACAAGCCGCTCGTGGACAACGAGCCGGATCTGCAGACGTTCGCCCGTTGGGTGGCCGAAGGCAAGCCGATTTTGTCTTCAAGCTCCATGCGCTACTGCAAGGAATACATACCGTTTCACTTGTCTACGAACAATCTGGGCTCGATTCGTTTTGCCACGATTACGACACCCAAGAGCTGGGAGCGTTACGGCATCCATGCGCTGGAAGGCATATATCCGATTCTTGGGCCTGGCTTCCAATCAGCGCGAAATACGGGCAGCCGCGATCGCAACATCATCCACTTCAAGCATGCCTGCGGGGCGGATGTAGTTGTAGCGGCCGTGAGCGATATGTACGGCTCGTTCGGCGTCCTCCAGCTATGCGGAACGAACGATCACGCTATGGTGTCGATGAAGGACTCGTTCTATGCCTTCAAGTCGCAGCTTCAGGCATTCGTCGATTATTTACGAACCGGCGAACGGCCTTTTCCATTCTCTGAAACGATCGAGCTAATGAAAATGGTCATTGCTGGCATACGCAGCCGTGAAGAGGGCGGCCGAGAAGTGATGCTGGATGAGATTCGCGAGATTTGATCAAGAACTGTCAAGATGAAGGAATCGAGGAGGAGAAAAGAAATGAGGCAGACCAATCCAATTACAATGAAGCCAAGCCGCGTGCTGGAGAAAATGCGTGGGGGCGGGGTAGCGCTATGCACCAAACTGAACTTGGGGGATTCCCGGGTGGCCGAGATCGCAGGGTTGTCAGGATTTGATTGCATTTGGACGGACATGGAGCATGTGCCGAACGACTGGTCGACAATCGAGAAGCAGATTTTGGCGGCCAAAGCTTACAACATCGATATTGTCGTTCGGGTTGCGCGAGGCAGCTACAGCGATTTGGTACGACCGCTGGAGATGGATGCCACCGGCATTATGGTGCCTCACGTCATGAGCTTGGCCGATGCTCGCTCAGTCGTGCACAACACGAAGTTCCACCCTCTTGGCCGCCGTCCCGTTGATGGCGGCAACGCCGATGGGGCGTTCTGCAATATCGATTTCCTCGAGTATTTGCAGCAAGCTAACGAACAGCGGTTCAACATTCTGCAAATCGAGGATCCGGAGCCGCTTGACGAACTGGAGGACATCATCGCGCTGCCTGGACTCGATATGATCTTCTTCGGCCCCGGTGATTTCAGCCAAGGTATCGGTGCTCCGGGGCAGTTCGATCATCCGAAATTGCTGGAAACGCGAAAGCGCATTGCCAATTTGGCTGCAGCTAAAGGTAAGTTCGCAGGAACGGTTGGCGGTGTCGGCAACTGGGACGAACTTGTCGGACTTGGCTACAACTTCATCAGTGTTGGGGCGGACGTCGTGGGACTCGGCCAATATTTTCGCCAGCTGGTTGGCGACATCTCGAAGCTGACGCTGACACAGCCTGGCGGCATTTATGGAGGGAGATAGGCGATGAGCATCCTGGACAGCTTTTCTCTGGCAGGCAAAGTAGCTTTAGTGACGGGCGGCGCTGGCAAGTACGGCAGGCAAATCACAATGGCGCTGCACGAAGCGGGCGCCCGCACATACATCTCAAGCCGGCAAAAGGATCAGTTGCGGGCAATTGAGGGCGAGTTTCACAAGGAAGGCAGCAATATCCGCGCGCTATACATGGACCAGGAGGACGAAGCTTCAATAATAACGCTGCGCGATGAGATTATGGCCGCAGAAGGACGCTTTGACATTCTGATCAACAATGCGGTTGCGCGGACAATGTCGAGCTGGGACGATTCGGCTGAGAAGTTCGCGAAAAGCATGTCCGCCAATGCGACCGGCATCTTCCTTGTGACCCGCGCGTTCGGCGATGTGATGGCGAAACAGGGGAGCGGATCGATCGTCAATATCGGTTCGATCCAAGGCATGATCGGGCCGGACGCATCGCTCTACGAGGGGCTTAGTTTCCATGGCTTCGTGCCGGATTACTTTTTTCATAAGGGGGGAATGATCAACTTCACCCGATTCGCTGCGAGCTATTACGGTCCGACTGGCGTGCGCTGCAACTGCATCAGCCCGGGCGGATTCTGGACGGAGAAGACACCTGATGAATTCGTGAAGAGGTACAGTGCCCGCACGTTCCTGAACCGGATGGCGAATCAATCCGATCTGATGGGAGCCATCGTCTTCCTGGCTTCTGACGCCTCCGTCTATGTAACGGGGACGAACATTCCGGTCGATGGAGGCTATACGGCGAAATAAATAACACCATGAATCACATCTCAACAGATCCATACAAGGAGGCATACCCTGTGTTAGAAGTGACCTTAAAAGGATTGACTTTCTCCAAGCTTACGCTGGGTACGGTCCAACTCGGCATTCCTTACGGCATTGCCAATAAGAACGGCAAGCCTGACGATACGACCAGCAATGCTATACTCGAAACGGCTTTGACTGGCGGCATAAACTGTTTCGACACTGCCAACGCCTACGGGAGTTCGGAGCAGGTGCTAGGCCGTTTTTTTGAGCATCGCGATCGCCCCCTCATCGTGACCAAAATGCAGCTATCGGCAGACGCTTCCGCTACACCCGCTGAAGTTGAACGCATGATGGTCGAGAAGCTGGAGTCGTCCCTATATAATTTGCGTCTTTCCAGGGTGCCTGTGATGATGCTGCATAATCCGGCCATCCTGGCCGCGCATGGATCGACGGTAACTCGAGTTGCGAAGCGGTTGGTGAAGGAAGGACTTATGGACCGGATGGGCGTATCGTTCGGTGTGATGACACAGGCGGAGTTCGATGAGCAGTGGTTGACGGTGAGGGATGATGTGTACGAGGCTGTGCAGATTCCGATTAATATATTCGATACCAGCCTCCTCACATTCGGTGGTTTGAAGCGGTTAGAGGAAGCGGGGAAAATCGTGTTCGCCCGCAGCATTTTCCTCCAAGGTCTGCTGTTCATGGAGGAACACGAGCTGCCTGCGCACCTTCTGGATGCGGCCGGACCATTGCGTACTATTCGTACCATTGCCGCACAAGAAGGCCTGTCGGTTGCACAACTGGCGGTGTCGTTCATCCGTGATATTCCGCAGATCCACAGCATCGTGTTCGGGGCAGAGACTCCTGAACAGGTTCGTGAGAACCTCCAGCTGTTCCATGGTCCAGCTATTAGTAATACCGGAAGAGCGAATATTCTCGCCAGTCTCGCGAACCTTCCGGAGCATATTGTGAACCCAGTTCATTGGAGGTTAGCGAATTAATGAGAGGAGTTGAAGAGGATGGGATTATCGGAAGCTCAAATTCAGTTTTATAGGGAGAACGGATACTTGGCAGGCCTCCCTCCCGTGTTTACCGAAGCGAAGCTGACCGACTTGCAGCAGGGGTACAGACAGATCACTTCATTGCTTCAAGATGATGAGTCCCCAACGGACATTATGCAATGGCACCGAACGAGCCGGTGGCTTTTTGATGTGGCTAATGAGCCTCAATTGCTGGATTACGTAGAAAGCTTGCTTGGTCCTGATTTCTACTTGTGGGGAAGTGAGTTTATAGTAAAGCCCCCCCACTCGCCGAAGACGGTCCCATGGCACCAGGACGCCTACTATTGGCCGCTCTCGCCGCACAATACGGTTACGGTCTGGATTGCGCTGTGGGACGTGGATGAAGCAAATGGCGCCATGCAGGTCATCCCGCGCTCGCATAAGGCCGGTATTATCAAGCATCGCATTGCTGGTGAGGAATCTGTCTTGTCCTTCGAGCTGGAGAAAGGTCACTTCAGTACAGAGGATGCTGTGACGCTGCGCATTCCTGCAGGAGGCTTCTCCTTGCACGACGACGCGATTGTGCACGGCTCGTCCGGCAACGTCTCGGATCGCTGGAGGGTGGGGTATATTCTCCGCTATTCCGCTACCGAAGTTCGTTGCGACCTTGAGCGCAATCCGAATTTCCTGAGTTACATGGTTCGCGGTGTGGATACATTCAACCATAACCCGCAAGGGGACGTCCCAACGGAGCTGTACGCGCGCCCTGCAGTTTCCAAACGCATACGCAAATCTGCAGAATGACAAGTTCAACCCGACATTTGTGGCAGCAGCCTTCACAGGAGGAATGGATATGATTATTGACACGTTGAATCATTCACAGCACTATTATGGGCTTCATCCTCGATTGCGTCAGGCGTTTCAATTTTTAATCGATACGGATTTAAATAACTTGGAATCTGGAAAATATGAAATCGACGGCACCCATATATTTGCTCTAGTGCAGGAATATACGACGAAGCCAAAGGAAAAAGGACTGTGGGAAGCCCATCGTAACTATTTGGATATCCAATATATCGTCAAAGGGCTCGAATCGTTCGGTTATGCACCGGTCGATTCCTTGCAAGAAACGAAATCTTACGATACAGAGCAGGATTACGCTTTGTTTGCTGGAGAGGGAAGCTTCCTTGGTCTTGCAGCAGGGAGCTTCGCGCTAGTGTTTCCTCAGGACGCGCATATGCCGTGTATTACCGGGATACTCCCAGAAGAGGTGAAAAAAATCGTCGTCAAAGTTCATATATAAGACTAGATAGAGGTAAGGGAATCCCTTGCCTCTTTTCTCTTCTTCAGTATACGGTTGGGTGAAATGACATTCGAGGTTGATTGACATTTCATTAACATTATATATATTATTGTATATATAGAGTTTTTTTCGCAAAGTTGATCAGACTACAACAAAAACAATAAATATGTAATGAGGTTTTGGACGATGGACAATAATTCTTTGAATCAAAAGCCAATGGTAATTCAAAAACAAAATATTAGCGAAGATCTTGTTGTATATATCAAACAGCAAATCTTGCTCGGCGAATTGAATCCCGGAGAACGGATCGTTGAGACCAAGCTAGCCAAGGAATTAGGCATTAGCCAGACGCCTGTTCGTGAAGCAATCCGGCATCTGCAAGGTGAAGGTATTATTACGATTGTTCCGAATAAAGGCCCTCTTGTACGTACATTAGACATGAAGGATGTCTTCGAAATATATTCGGTTCGTTCCATGTTGGAGGGGCTTGCGATCCGTTTGGCCACACAAAATGCATCAGACCAGGAGATTGACGAGCTGGAACAGTTCTACAATGGGATGAATGATAAACTACACGACGATTCGATTCCTTATCTAATGCAGGATTCTGCCCACATTCACCAGACCATTATTTATTTATCCAATCATTCCAGACTTATAACGATGTACAAATCGATTTCGTTCCAGATATCTCTAGTGAATCGAATGCTGGGGACTAAATCTACTAAGCAAAAAGAAGTAGAGGATCATGCAGAGCTAATCGAAGCCTTAAAAAGAAAAGACCCAGACTTTGCTGAGAAAACAATACGAAGGCATATCTTTAGATCCTATCGTGAATTCGTGGAATTAAATGAGAAGAAGATGGAACAACCTCAATATGAGGAAAATATTTGGTTGTAAATGAAAGATTAGAGTGACATTCGAGTCGAGCTGCTGTCCCATAGAACGTGGGGCAGTTTTGTTTTGTATCAGCAAAATAATAATAGACAAAAACATTATATATAATATAAAATATATACAGGAAATAGTTGCAACATAAATATGTGATTTTCCAAAGCAGCAGCAGTCTGGATAGGAGGTTCAAGAGAATGAAAGCGCTAGTATGGGAGCAGGTAAGAGAAATGCAGTGGAATGAGGTGGATGATCCTCATTACGGAAAAGATGAAGTAGTTGTTTCTGTTGAAGCAGTCGGAATTTGCGGCTCGGAAATTGAAGGGTATTTGGGTCACAACAGCTTGCGCGTTCCGCCGCTTGTGATGGGGCACGAATTTTGCGGAACTGTGCAAGCGTTAGGAAGCGGAGTTAAGGATCTTCAAGAAGGGCAGAGAGTGGTGGTGAATCCGCTGCTATCCTGCGGCACTTGCGCTTCGTGTCGAAAAGGTCTGCCGCATTTATGCGCTTCCCGCATGATTATAGGCGTTCATCGACCTGGGGCTTTCGGTGAATGGGTCGCTGTTCCAAGATCATCCATCATACCCGTTCCAGGTCATCTAAGTCCTTTTCGGGCAGCGTTAGCGGAGCCGCTAGCTTGTTCATTACGGGCAACGCGTCGTGCGTTATCGGATAATCCGTTTGCTAATGTGCTTGTTTGCGGAGCCGGAGGAATCGGGCTGCTATCGGCTTTCACAGCCAAGTTATTAGGAGCTATGCAAGTTGTAGTTACTGACACGAACACTAAGCGTCTCGAGATCGCTCGCAACAATGGTATAGATCTAGCAATCAACCCGCAAGAAGAGAATCTGAAGGAGGTCATCCGAGCTTCGTTTCCGGAAGGTATTGATGTTGTCATTGACGCTGCTGGCTTTCAGCAGACCCGTGAAGCTGCCGCATATTTGCTTAATCCGGGCGGCACGATCATGAATATTGGCTTGGGTATCGATGCCACACAATTACCAGTAAATCACTTTATCCGTAACGAGATCCGTGTCTTGGGATCATTCTGTTATACCCCTCAAGATTTTCACGATGCGGTACGCCTTCTATCTGAAGGAGCTATTACCGAAGAGGGGTGGACCGAAATCAGACCGCTTTCCGATGGGGATCAGGCTTTCAAAGATTTGACCGAAGGCAAGGTACATAAAGGAAAGATCCTACTTTCGGTTAAGTAGTAAAGAGGAAATCATTGACATCATTTAAGAGTTATTATATATAATATAACATAATAAAATATAATTTCATCACACATATAGGTTCGTCGGAGTGGAGTGGAGCGTGGTGATCACGAAGCATCGTTCATTGGAAATTTTGGAGGATCTGATCCGTATTCAAAGTGTGAACCCTCATTACGGGACAGAGGCAAGAGGGGAGAATGAGCTTTCCGAATACGTGGAGCAATTTTGCAGGCAAGCAGGACTTCAAGTTACTAGACAACAGGTATTTCCAGGAAGAGATAATCTGTTAATAGAATTGAGAGTAGGTAGAGCAGAGCATACTCTTCTGTTCGAAGCTCATATGGACACGGTTTCACTAGGAAGTATGGAGAATCCACTGGAACCGACGTATAAGGGAGACCGCTTGTATGGCCGAGGCGCATGTGATACAAAGGGCTCTTTGGCCGGAATGCTCTATGCCATGGAGCAGTGCGCCAAGCACCCTGAGCAATTATCCGCTGATGTGGTGCTGTGCGCTTCAGTTGATGAAGAGCATGCTTACCGAGGCTTGATGGCCTTTCTCGAACTCGATATTCCGATTCGCGGAGCGATCGTGGGCGAACCAACGGAGCTTGGGATTGTAATTGCCCAGAAAGGCTGTGCCCGCTTTGAAGTTCGCACGCAGGGCAAGGCAGCCCATACATCGATGCCGCATGAAGGGAATAACGCCATATATCAAATGATGGATGTTATTCGATTTATTCGCGAAGAGATTGAGCCAGAGCTTGCCGATATGGAGCATCCATTATGCGGCAAACCGACAATAGCCGTAGGAACCATCAGCGGAGGAGAGCAAATCAACATTGTTCCGGAGCAATGTGCGATTAAGGTAGATCGGAGGACCATCCCGGGAGAGGATTCGGGTAAGGTATTAAGTGATTTCAACACAAGGCTCCAAGCGTATGCAGAGAAGAACGGCGTTGTTTGCAAGGTTGAAGAGCTTCTGCTGGATTGGGCTCTTGATACTTCTCCTGATGAGGCAGTAGTCCAGGCCGCCATGGAGGCTTCGCATCAACTAGAACTTCCTGCAATCCTAAAAGGCGTGCCTTATGGCAGCGATGCAAGCAAGCTGCAGCATTACAAGAATATCCCTTCCATTGTCTACGGTCCTGGCTCCATCTCGCAAGCTCATTCGAGAGAAGAATGGGTACCGATCCGGGAAGTGGAGCAAGCGGCTGAATTTTATCTTAGAATGGCAATGATATTCGCCAAGTAAGGGAGAGGAGGGAGGAGCGAATGCGACTAACGGATAGAATCTATCTTGTAGGGAGCGGGAAATACGGCATGCAGCTTAGCTCACCCATGGATTGTAATGTATATTTGCTCGACGGGGGCGAGGAGTGTGCGCTAATTGACGCAGGCAGCGGCATGGACCCGGAACGGATTGTAGAGAATGTGGAGCGGTGCGGGGTCGGGATGGATCGCGTAAGCCATTTGCTCCTCACTCATGTGCACGGGGACCATGCGGCCGGTTCCTATTATTTCTCCAACCGCTACGGATTAAAAGTTACGGCAGCCGCAGAAGCAGCGCCATGGTTGGAAAATGGGGATATGGATAAAACAAGTCTGAATGCCGCCAAACACGCGGGCATTTACCCCGATGATTTTTCATTTCCGGCCTGTCAGGTGGATTACGCGGTAACGGAAGGCGATCAAATTCAGATTGGGGACATCTCCTTGCGAGTATGGAATACGCCCGGACATTCGAGAGGACATGTCAGCTACTGTTTTGAAGAAAGCGGAATCAAGCATTTGTTTGCAGGTGATGTGGTATTTTCAGGAGGCAAGATTGTTGTTCAAAATATATGGGATTGCATCCTTCAGGAGTATGCCGAATCGATAGCCAAGTTAGCTGATCTTCGGATCGACCGGCTATTCCCTGGCCATGGGGCATTTTTGCTGGAGGATGCATTTCATCATGTAGATATCGCAAATGCCTATTTCAAAAGGCTGGAAATCCCACCTAATTTATAAATTACTTACCTGGAGAGGCGGATAAAGTCATGCAAGGTTTAATCAAGAAACAATCGTTCATCGGTCTCAGTCAATGTACCTGGTTGTACAGCGGCGCCGAAACGCCTCCCCACAAGGATGCGTTGAAGGCCGTGACGGAATATTTCACCAACCGCAGCAAAGGACCAGAGGGGAGAGATAAGAATGCTCAGGTGGAGCTTAGCTGCAAGCAGAACCTGGCCCGGATGATGAACAGCAAGGTTGAGCAAATCGCCTTTATGTCCAACACCTCGGAAGCGATCTCGATGATTGCTCATTCCCTTGATTTCAAGCCAGGAGATAATGTAATCATTAATACCCTTGAATTTCCTTCCGATGTCCTGCCCTGGCTTCTGCTTAAATCCAAAGGAGTGGAGGTCAGAGTTGTCCAACACAGGGACTGGCAAGTCCATGTGGAAGACATATGGGACCAGGTCGATGATCGGACCCGGCTAGTCGTCGTAAGCCACGTAAGCTATCAGACAGGAGCCAGATTCGACTATAAAGCCTTATATGAGAAATTAAAAACGACCAAAACCTTATTTCTGCTGGACGCCACCCAATCGTTAGGTGCCATCGAAGTAGACAGCAGCTACGCCGATTTTGTAGTATGCAGCTCGTATAAGTGGCTATTATCCTTACATGGAGCCGGTGTGTTATCCATCAACCTGAATCGTGTCAGCGAAATGAACCCTCAATATGTCGGTTGGAGAAGCGTACCGGATATGTTTAGTCCGACAAGGTTTGAAACGTTCCAATTTTTCGAGGATGCCCGAAAGTTCGAGCTTGGATATCCCAGTTACCCGACCTTGTACAGTATGAACTTCTCAACCGGATTGTTAGCAAGCATAGGCTTCGACAATATCGAGAGGCATATTACAACCCTTGGGGGAGTGTTGATCGAGGAGCTGAAGCAGCTTGGTTACGAAGTAATGACACCTGAGGAGCCGCATTTGCGCGCAGGCAATATTTCATTCTTATGTCCGGATGGAGAAGCGGTGGCCGACAGACTCCGTAAAGAGGGTGTATATGTATGGGGTGGAGATGGCCGTGTTCGAGCTTCGCTGCATCTGTTCAATGACAGCAAGGATATCATTCAATTTATTCATAAGCTGACTCAAATGCATTAAAAATATATAATATATAATCAATTTTATTTTCTGGGGGATAACGTGAGATGAAGAAAATAAAAGTGGGCATTATCGGTCTCGGTTCATGGGGAGAATGTCACCTGGAAGCCTATTGCTCTATTCCGTCTGTGGAAGTGGTAGCGATCTGTGAGAGTAACAAAAGCCGATTGGAGGAAATAGCAGCACGATACCGTTGGCTGGATGTTTACACGGATGCAGAGCAGTTCTGGGAGAGAGAAGATATCGATCTGGTAAGCGTCGTGACTTATGAAAAAGCTCACCTGGAGCCCGTCTTGAGGGCACTGAAAAGCGGGAAGCATGTACTTGTAGAAAAGCCGGTATCTACGGTTCTGGATGAAGCGATTCAAATGCAGGAGGCAGCGTGGCAATACGACAAGTTTGTAGCGCCTGGACATCTGCTTCGTTTCGATGCTCGTTATGCCCAAATCTATGAGGCGCTTAATGAAGGAGGTCTGGGGAAGCCCATAAGCATTTATCTGAAGCGATCCCGCGAGAAGAAATTGTTCGCCACTTATCAACGTACGCATACGGTGTTCGAGCTTTCGGTTCATGATATTGATACTGCCATCTGGTATGCCCGAAGCCGTGTAACAAAGGTCAAGGCATACGGCCGGCACGCAATGGGCGCCGATGTTCCCGATATTTTGTGGTCCTGTCTGGAATTTGAGAACGGGGTGCTCGCCGTCATCGAGAGTAATTGGATGACGCCGGAGCGCGCCGGACTTGCCATGGATGACTGTACGGAAGTGATTGGCGAGAAGGGGGTTGCTCATTTTGAAACTCGCAATTCCGGGCTGCAGTTGTGGGGAGACCAATCCGGGCGGGTCTCGGTTGACCAGCACATTCACTATCGAGTAGGCGGAAAAATACATGGGGCGCTTAAAGAACAGCTTGAATATTTGTGCGAATGTATCCGCAAGGGTGTCTCGCCGGAGCGGGTCTCATTCACAGATGCCATTCACGGTATTCAGGTTGCCCATGCGATTGAGCAATCGGCCCGAACAGGGCAAGAAATAATACTATAGGGATGGCCTTGATTATGAAATCATGATTGTCGAGGAGTGAGTCACATGAATATTGGAATTATTACAAGCTTACGTCGAGAAGGAAATTGCTTTGAAGCTGTAAACCATTTTGGCTTGAACGTATGCCAGCTTGTTAGTTGGGACCCTGAATTGGCAACACGGGAGATGGCGGAGCGAGTCAATCAGGAGTCCAAAGAAACCGGTGTCCGCGTGAGCGCCATGTGGGCAGGCTTTCCAGGGCGGATGATATGGAATTTCCAGGAGGGGCCTGTGACACTTGGCATCGTTCCGGAAGAGGGACGGCAAGAGCGATTGGATGCCCTGAAGAAATGGGCTGACTTTGCGTCATGGATAGGAGCGCCCGCCATTATTACCCACTGTGGATTTATTCCGGAAAATATGACGGACCCGAACTATGATGAAGTAGTGGCTGCGATTAAGGAAGTCGCAGAGTATTGCGCTGAACGAGGAATTGAGTTCTGGTTCGAAACCGGACAGGAGACCCCTGTCGTCCTGCTGCGTACGATTCAGCGGATAGGTACGAACAACCTGGGCATTAATTACGATCCGGCCAACTTGATTCTTTATGGAAAAGGAAATCCGGTTGACGCTCTTGACATGATTGGCCCCTATATCCGTAACATCCATGTGAAAGACGGCTTTTATCCAACTGACGGTGAGCATCTGGGACGCCAAGTAGCAGTGGGCAAGGGCAAGGTCGATTTCCCGAAGCTGTTAGCAGGGTTGAAACAACTCGATTTCCAGGGCGAGTGGATTATTGAGAGGGAAGGCGAAGTCGGCGTAGATGAGAAGAATCGGGATATTATCGACACGATTGAATATCTCAAGACGAGCGTGAACTGGTGATGACGCCGTCTTTCTTCGCACAAGGTTTATACGAACGAACTGGAATTGTAGAGTAAGTTGTGTGGTATCCCTTTGGAGGTGTCCAGATGATAAGTGAACGAATACTGAGCGAGTTTCCGGAGAGCTCCGATCTCTTCCCGGTTCCGCTGCCGCATTTCCCAACTGTTCAACAGGCGGTAATTTGGCGTAATTGGGAGATGGTCCCTGTTGAGAGGTTGGCATCTTTGCTTGGCACTTCAAACGAGAAGGTGCTCGAGCTGGGTGAACAATTAGGCTTGCCTGTTCCTCCTGTTATTAATCCGCACTGGTTAACAAGAGGGTACATCACTATTATTAAGGCGAATTGGCATCTGCTCCCCTTCCGTCAGTTGCTTGAATTACTGGATTGGAACGAATCGAAGATGGGATTTGCCTTGAAGGAAGACGACTTTCTGTGGATCAAGCTCGGTCGGGTGAAGCCAGCTCTAAATCCTGTAAAGTACGAGCCGCTGACGACAGGGCAGCAGAAGGAAACCGCACAGCTTAGGGATCGTTTGCAGAAGCATTTTCCTAATGATCAAAGGGGGCGAACTGAAGAGGCTTTCAGCTTCCTGAAACCTGCCGCTGCTTACAATCCTGGTGTTGTCCATCTAGAGGCTCCTGGTCCAGGGATGACTGTATTGGACAACACTTGGGAGATTGCTGTATACGGATTAACGGAAAGGAGTGCCCGCTTCGCTGAGAGGTTTACCTGCAAACACGAAGCGCGTTGGGGCCATACAATTCCAGTTGTTACTTACCCTGCAACGGAGGCAACGCCTGCATACGGGAACAAACAGTTGCAGCTTGCCGTCATTCAGGTCGAGGAGCAGAACATCCCGGCTGAAAGCCATTGGATCGACATTGGTCCTGCGCACATAAGCATCAAAGCGGTCGATGAAGTCGGCCTGCTGCGGGGCTTGCATTTTCTTCAGCACATGATGGAGCGCAGCCGCGCGCCTTATTTGCAACAGGGTACTTACAATCGCACCACACGCTTCGATCTTCGTTATGTGTATTCCTATTTCGGCATTTATGGAGATCCGCTGCTCGAAACGGAGATGGACCCTTATCCGGATGAGCTGTTGGAGCGATTATCCGAGCAGGGCGTCAATGGGGTTTGGCTGCAGGCGGTGCTTTATCAGCTCGTTCCATTCAAGCCTCAGCCTGAGCTGTCAGAAGGATGGGAACGGCGATTGGAAGGGCTGCGGCGTCTGGCAAGCAGAGCTGCTGAATACGGGATTGGCATTTATCTATATTATAATGAGCCTCGTGCTATGCCCCTTTCTTTCTTCGATCGTTATCCCGAGTGGAAGGGACATACCGCTCAGGAATATGCAACTCTGTGCACATCGCATCCTGATGTCCAGAGCTACCTGCGGAACAGCACGGCTCGCTTGTTCCAGGAGGTTCCCGAGTTGGCGGGTCTGTTCACGATTACGATGTCGGAGAATCTAACGAACTGCTACTCCACTGCTTACATGGGGAAGACAAACTGCCCTCGATGTGCGAGCCGCCAGCCAGATGAGGTGGTTGCGGAGGTTAACCGGTTGATCACGGAGGGAGCCAAGAGTGCAAAGCCTAGCGCAAGGATAATAGGCTGGACGTGGGGATGGACCGGGACCTTTAATTGGGATGAGGCCACTGTCGAGCGGGCTATCCATGCCCTGCCGGATACGATGGAGCTGATGTGCGTAAGCGAGGATGAGATACCGACCCATATCGGCGGAGTACCGGGGATATTGAGGGACTATTCCGTATCCATTGTAGGACCGGGCACCAAGTCGATCCGTTCCTGGGAGACGGCAAGAAATAGGGGAATGGGGACAATTGCCAAGGTGCAACTCAACACCTCCTGGGAATGCTCAGCCGTTCCTTACCTTCCCGTTGTGAATCTGGTTGCGGAGCATCTGGAGGGTTTGGTTCAATCAGGTGTGAACGGGCTAATGTTGAGCTGGACGCTTGGCGGATATCCTTCGTATTTGCTAGAGATGGCAGCCGAAGTGTATTGGGGAGACGCCGAGCACGAAGGACTGTCACGAAGATTGATGCAGGGTAAAGCGGAGGAAATGGCCGGTCCTGAAACCGTGCCGCTAATTCTGAATGCATGGAAGATATTCAGTGAGGCGTTCAAACATTTTCCATTCGATGTTACCGTTCTATATTCGGGACCTCACAATGTAGGACCCGGGAATCTCCTGTATGCTGAACCGACTGGCTACAGCGCAACCATGGTGTGTTTCCCCTACGATGACTTAACGCACTGGCGTGGAATCTATCCTGTTGACGTCTACGAGGAGCAGCTGCGCCTGCTGGCGGAAGGTTGGCAGGCGGGCATGGAAGCTATGGATCAGGCTGTGGCGGAAGCTTCCAAGCAGGGTGCAGTCTCACATGCTTTGCTTGATATAAGGGATGTCGCCATGGCCGCCAATTGTCATTTCCGCAGCTCCTATCTACAGACTAGGTTTGTCCAGCTTCGTTCAGAATGGGAGCAAGTGGGGAAGGGGCCGGTACGATTGGAGCTGTCCCAACAGCTTGAAGCGGTTCTCCGTGAGGAGATCAACCTTGCCAAGCACCTGTATGAGCTCGTATGCCGCGATTCGCGAATTGGATATGAAGCGAGCAACCATTATTACTACACGCCTCGCTCCCTTCAGGAGAAAGTATTAAACGTTGAGAAAATGCTTGAGATGTTCGTCGGGAGCTGTTCGTGAGGTAAATTCGATCGTTGCAGAGGAAAGTATTAACTTTGAGCGCGATCGTGTTCAATAGGGCGGGTTAAGGGGGGTCGCATTGAAACCATCTATTAACCCGCTTTCAATAATGAACCTAATGGTTTGAATATCGCTTCCAATCCCTTGGATGGATTCGGAAGAGGGACATGGAGCACAATTAAAACGCTTAAAATTAGCCCTGTTGCCATGAACATAGAGTACACGGCCAGATCTTTTTTCTGGTTCTTGTTTAGCAAGGCGGGCACATCCCATCCGGCCAACACCAGAAAGAAGATTACAATCATGAAAATTTTCATTATTTGATAAACTCCTTTTCTTCCCATGTCAGTGATTTGTTCGTAAGACCGGTACGAACCACCTTCACGTGGGAAGTAATTTTCACTTCTAAATTAGGGAATTCCTGATCCCATCGGTTTTTAAACTGCTTCTTCCACTCTTTAGGATAGGAACGATATACTGCAAGGCCAAACCCGAATATGTCTGATTTGTATTGCTTTTGAGCCTTGTCGAGCACTAGTTGTAATCTTTCTGTAATATCATCCCTCAGCTTCTCTTCGACATATTGAATGACCTGGGGATTGCTAAGATCCAGTTTGGAACTATTCTCATACAGATCGTCTTCCGCAAGAACTTCAACTTCCATTTCCACTTTGTTATTTTTCATTATGGGTTTCAATTTTGTATTTGCCTTTAATACTTTTAAGCTTATTTTTCCGCCTCCCATTTCTTTCGGAATGTTCACCGTGACCACTGCATCTTTTATTTCATTGCGCAGCCACATCCCGCCTCTTGCCTCCTTATCATTCATCCAACCGATCAATTTATCTTTGTGGAACACGGCTGCCCCTGTAATGCCAATGCTTCTTTCTAACTTGTGTGATGAATGCTCGCTTACAGAATCGCTCTTGTTCATTACCTCCGAATACTTCGGTCCCACTTTAGCTGCAATCGGCTCCACGCCATCAACTAGCAGCATATCTACAAAGTCCTTTAAATAAATGGACATCCCGATTTGCATCTTCTCTTCTTCTTGAATTTCCTCGGCCGATATTTTTTCCCATTTCGGAGGTATGTTCAATATGTCTGCTGCTTCTCCCGTTGTGAACAATATAAAGCTGTGCAGTCGAGCTTCGCGGTATCTCGAATAAAAATCAAGAATCGGCGAAACGCCATCCCGTGCCATTTTTTCTCCGATAATAATAATCCGGCTGTGAGAAAAGAACAGTTTGCGAGGCAACTTCTCCTGAAGTCTGCGGGCAGCGTCCAACACCGTTTCTCCCTTCTCTGAAACGGTAACGGTTGATTTTTTTTCCCCGCCAACTCCACCACTGCCTCCGCCACTGATCTGTCCCAGCATCCTCGGAATGGCAATCTGCAATGCCAAACGGATTGAGCCGTCTTCCATCTTATCTATAGCTGTTGCGGTCACGATCGAAAGATCATTCACCTCTACCCGGCTCCAACAGCCTGTTATAAGTGGTATCATGACGATGATCAGCAGCAGCATTGTTTTCTTTCTCATCAACCTCATCCTTCACATGGACAAACTACTCGTTGTGTTTTGGGGGGCGGGGGCGCAACCCTTTCTTCATACGCTGAGGATTGTTTTTCCCGGTTTGTTTTGGGCGTTCAATCATACCCCACCAAGGGACCCGTACAAGAACATCTTTCAGATCACTGAATTGTAAAGGAGCGAGGGGTGACAAATAGGGGACACCGAACGAACTAAGTCTTGCCATATGGATCAGAATCATTAACATTCCCAACAACACTCCATATAACCCTAATGTTCCGGCAAAGAACATCATCGGGAAACGAAGCAGGCGGATGGCGATGGATTGGGAAAAGCTTGGAAACGTAAACGAGGCAATACCCGTTATCGATACGACGATAACCATCGGTGCGGAAACAAGTCCTGCCTGTACCGCGGCTTGTCCGATCACCAGTGCCCCGACAATGCTTACCGCTTGTCCAACCGGACGCGGCAGGCGAACACCTGCTTCCCGCAATCCTTCGAAAGTAATTTCCATAAGTAATGCTTCGATAACAGCCGGAAACGGTACCGGTTCCCGGGAAGCGGCAATACTGAGCAGCAACGTTTCTGGAAGCATTTCTTGATGAAAGGTTAATACGGCAATATAGAGGGAGGGCAATAGCAAGGCGGTCAGTACAAACATATAGCGGAGCCAGCGGACTGCCGTCGAAACTATATAACGCTGATAGTAATCTTCGCTTGCCTGCATCATCTCAAAAAAAGTGATCGGTGCAATTAGTGCAAAGGGGGTATTATCAATAATAATCCCAACTTTTCCTTCTAATAAATGGCCAACCACTTTATCAGGACGCTCTGTATTCTGCACCTGGGGAAATATAGAATAGGGATCATCCTCAATCAATTCCTCAATATATCCGCTTTCTAGAATAGCATCGATATCTATACGGCTTAATCTGTCCCGAACTTCCGTTACAATGGCATCATCCACGATGCCATCCAAGTAGGTAATGACAATATCGGTTTTTGACAACCGTCCTACCTTCAAAGCTTCCATTTTTAATTGAGGCGTTTTCAACCTTCTGCGAATCAAACTTGTATTGGTTCGCAGATTTTCCGTAAATCCTTCCCTTGGACCCCTAATAACGGCTTCCGTAGCGGGTTCTTCCACAGCTCGCTTGTCCCATTCTTTGGCACTGATGAAAAGGGCGGCTTCCGTTCCTTCCACCAATAAAACGGTATCTCCGGACAGAACGTGGTCAACAATTTCTTGAATGTTCTCTCCCCGACGGATCTGTGCTGTGGAAATCACTTGATCCTTCAGCAGTTTTTCCAGTTCTTTCAATTGAATTTTGGATGGGGCAGACATCCGATTCCCATAATCCATTAGGGGCTTCATAACGCCTTCATCAATTATTTGCGTGTTGACAAGGCCGTCCACAAAGAAGAGGGCCGCTTTTTGAATATGGCCGATTAGAAATTCCCGATACACGATATCGGAAGACCGGTCAAATATCGTTTTCAATTGTTGGACATCCCTTAAAAGATTTCCGCTAAGTGGCGCGCAACTTATCGATTCCTGATTGTTGAAGAGTGATTGTTTGTGATGACGATTGGAAGTTAATCGATGCTTTACCCAACCCAGTAACCCTTTTCTCATTTCGACACCCCTCCTCGTGCTTAGAAATATCGCGATGCTATCTTCCGTCCAATCGCCTTATTTTTGCAACAATCAGCATCAAAAGCGGGAGCAAGATCTCAAAAGGTATAGCATAAAAGGGCCAAATCGTAGAGGCGAATACAGCTTGTTCGGCACTATTCTTATATACGGTCAGAGAGAAAATAAGCAATAGAATGCCGACAGGAGTCACAATGGGCCGATAATCGGAAAGGTTAAACCATTGGGCAATCCCGACTGCAGCACAATAATAGCAAACGGCTATTTTAACAAAATTAGATGATATCCACAGTAACATTCCAAAAGCATCCAAGTTAGTAAGGAAATTAGCCATATCGATACTCTGAATAACAGATTGAACCGGGAAGTTCAATCGCGAAGCGATGGAAGGACCTAGTATAAGTATGGTCAGCAATACGCTGATAGAAAGAAAAATACCGCCTAGAAATATGGCGGCCATATAGGCCTTTTTCAGTTTCTGCACATTGCTTATATTGGGCAAAAGCATAGCGAACAAAATGGTTTCGCCAAATGGGAATGAAACAACAGGGATAGAACCTTTCAGAATTGGCATTACTCCATCGCCCATAACCGGTCTAAGGTTTTCCCACTTAAAGTCCTTAAGCAATAAAATGATAATAAGAATTACGATCGCTTCTCGAAAAGGAAGTATAGCTTCGTTCACTCGTCCAAGTGTTGTAATTCCTCCTCGAATGGCATAGGCAATTACCGCTAAAAATGCTCCGATTATGACAATCAAAGGTGTTCCTGGCAACGATACTAACGCCACATAATCACTGGAATTCCGAATAACAAGAGTTCCTAGATGCAAGGAAAACCATATGTACAGAAGACCTACAAGTTTTCCGACCCATTTCCCTAAGATGGTTTCGCTATATTGAATGATGGTCTGCTTCGGAAACATAAGTCCTAGCGTGGTAAATATTAGAACGATTCCCATGCCTGATACAGTGGCTACAAGGACTGAAATCCAACCGTCCTGTTTAGCTAAGGAAGCAACAGTAGACGGTATCATTAAAATTGCACTTCCCATGAGAAAAGAAAACATCAAAAAACTTGCCTGACGAGCGTTGATCTTTCCTTTATCCAGCATTGGGGTCCTCCTGATTAAACTTATTAAAAATCTTTTCCTTCTTAGGTTTTATTTAAACCTTATATTTTCACGCTAGACCTTAGTAGTAACTTTGTTAGAAATCGTTGATTTGTTTTATTTGCAGCGGAAAAGTTTGCACCTGTGATGGGATTGAGCACTGCTGATACGCAATCGATCTGAAAAACGCCCGGACGGGTTTTATTAATTCTGAATTGACATATTACATATTATATATTATATTAATGATATTATAAAAAATGTATTATCGTTATTCCAACTATTGTCCAAGTACCGTCCCTTTGTGTTTGCACCTGCTAGTTGGAAGCGCTTCAAATGACCGGAGGTGATGAAAGCGGGCGGAAAGCCGGTTACGGCTGTCGAATTTCGCGATGTCGAATAGGAAACGGAACGTGCAAGTTAAAAAACCAAGTGGGGTGATTATTTTGGCAAGGAAACGGATATTCATCGGTTTTATTATAGGTTTGATAGTCATGGCAACAGCCGCTTGCAGCGGCCAAACGAAAGTGGAAACGAAAGTGGAAACGAAGGAAGAAGCGGTTATCAAGAATGATCCTGTTACGGTAAAATTGGCTGCCCATAAAGGCTTCTTGTCCGATGAAGAGCTGAGTCAGTTTGCCGCCGCCGTCACAAAGAAATATCCGCACATTACGATACAAAGAACGGATACCTCGGTAGAGGGCAGCAAAGTGCCGGAATTGGTAGCATCCGGAAACATCCCCGATCTTATAATGGAAGCTCCGCTGAACATATTGCCGTTTCAGGAGCTGGGGCTTTATTACAATATGGAGGAACTGATCAAGAAGCATAAATTCGACCTGGCTCGTATTCAACCGGAGTATTTGGAGTCGATCAAGGTGGGCAGCTTCTCCGAGCAGTTGGTCGGCTTGCCTGTTTATAATAACGGGTTCGGGTTATTTTACAATAAGGATTTGTTCGACCGGTTCGGGGTTTCTTACCCGAAGGACGGCATGACGTGGGAAGAAATACGGAGCTTGGCCGTTAAGCTGACCAGGAATGAGAATGGAGTCCCTTACATCGGCTTGCACCCGAACAGCGTATACTGGGGGGCATATCAATTGGGCTTGCCTTTCATTGATACCGTTAACAACAAATCCGTTTTTCAGTCGCAAGGCTGGAAAGATCTTTTTCAATTTTGGTACCGCTTGCAACAATTGTCCAGCGACGGCGTGACGCCCAAAACGATCGCAGCCATCAAAGGCTTTCAGGACGGTCAGGTTGCCATGACAATGGGGTACACCGCACTATTGCCGGCAATGGTGAAGATTAAAACCTTGAATTGGGATGTCGTCACCTATCCGGTCAATCCCGCTGTGCCCGGCGTCGGTCAGCGCGTCGATTCCTACAACCTTGTAATGACGGCCCAGAGTAAAAATAAAGATGCCGCCTTCCAAGTCATCGAGGTGATTTTATCCGATGAAGTACAGACGATGATCTCCAGAAACGGCAAACTATCGGTCCTCAAGGACCGGAAAATCCAAGATCAATTCGGACAGAACAACGCGGATTACCAGAATAAAAATGTAGTCGCTTTGACTAAACCGAAGCTCGCTGTCGTAAAACCGTTTAAGTTCGCTTTCCCGCAGAACCCCGCAACGATGATCGATCTGGCGTTCAGTGAGGTCCTCCATTCGGGCAAAGATATCAATACGGCATTGCGGGAAGCGGAAGAGAAGATGAATGCGGCTATTCAGACGATCCTCAAAAAATAAAGGCAAGGATAAGGATCGTGGCTGAATGCTGCGATCCTTCGTCAGCATCGGCCGTGGGTAGACGACCGACGAGCAGGCGCAAGGCGGTTGTAAGTTTATTAGAAGCTGTACGTTCGCAATGGACCGATGAGTGGCTGATGGAATCCTGCGATATGTGGGGGGAGCAGTGGAAATATGGATTGACCTTGTCGTTATTCGTCAGGCACGAAGTTCACCATCGCGGTCAGTTGACGATTCTGATGCGTCAAGCAGGGCTTCCGATAACCGGCGTATACGGTCCTACCAAGGAAGAGTGGGCTCATACTGGTTAGGAAGCACCGATGTAAATAGTAGCGGGACCGCTTAGAAGGGGTCCCGCTTGTAGTTCTTTACTGCAATCTGCCCGATCGATCAGAGCTGAGGATTCGATATGGAGCCGATAAACAGGATTGAACCCGTCTTCTGTTCATGTATGACGAAAAGGAAGGGACGGTTGATGTCCATCAGGAATCCGGTTGGCGTTATAGCCGATGTTGTTCTGACCTCTACGCTAGTAACTGCTGCAGCTTCCGTTCCTTTTTCATCCATATGTACATACGTTTTGTGCTTCACATCGCTGATGAAAGCTTGTGCAGGAGGAGTCAGCAGAGCGCTGAAATCAGCTTTGTGTTCGTCGAATGCTTGGGTCATCCCTAGGGCTTGTAACGATTTTTTCACAGAGGTCTCGTACTCCAGCTTGAATCTAGGCAAAATAACTTTTCCCTGCTGCTCCTTCAGGCTGCTGGACAGCTTAACCCATTCCTCGCTAGTGAGTAGTTCACCCAGGTCTGCCAGCTTCATCCCCTCATCAGGCAATAACACAACCATTCCCGTATTGCCGTCCCCGTACGGCAGACGAACGGCTTTGTACCCGTCCCGATCCGCATAATGGAAGCTGCCTTGGCGAGCCATCATAGATCGATTCTGCTTGGTTCCGTCCTTCAAGGTGAAAGGTAGATCGGAGGTAGATACTTTCTCGAACGGAATCGTCCAGTCGCCTTTGAAGTACACGGCGTTCAAGAGAAACATAACAGAAGCCTGATTAATAGGGCTTTGTACGATCTTCTCAATTTTACCTTTGGTCTCCTTTTCAACCCATTTGTTTATAGTATCTGCTGCTTTCTTGTCATTGAAATCTAATACTGATGTCTCGGCGTCGTAATAATCTTTGTTTGTCTGCAGGAAAGCTTGCTCGAACTTCATACCCTTGCGCGCCCATATGGAATTAGCGATAGCCAGTTGAACTTTAGGGTCCGCATTTTCTAATTCTTCTTGCAGCTTCTGGGCAGCAGTGTTGATGTCGACAGGGGCCAAATTATTCAAGTGCATCGCCTTAGCCATTCCATCTCTTGTAGGCCCAACAGCTCCGTTCATAGTCATCGACAAGGCAATAGCAACGCTTGAGGGAGACATGAATAGGTTGCCGCTTGGCTCGGTTGCTGCCATAGCTCGATAAAGATCGAAGCCAAACGCATTGTATGCTTGCGCTAACTCAATGTCTGCATTGGTAGGTGTATAAGGGCCTGTGCTTTTTTGGGTGGGCTGGCATCCTGCCAGAAGCAACACACTGGAAAGGCTGACGATCGTAACCATTCGAGTTATAGTTGCGCGTATCGGAGTAACGCCTATATTCATAGTAGTCAAGCTCCCCTCAATAAATTTCGATAACCTATAGACGTTGTAAAAAAGGACTAGGTTGCACATATGGCGGGGTCGCACTTGACTTGTTCAGAAGCTTTGCTATAATCGCTCCATATCGTATGAATAATGAGCCGATTTAGTAGAAACGAGGGATACAAATGGATTATGTACAGATCACGAGCATTGAAGATCATAATTTTACAGCGATGCACCGTTTAATGGGACAGGTGTTCCCAGCAGAGGAAGTGCTGGAAGCGAGTGCGTGGGCTGAACCGCTAAAGGATCCTGGCATTCGGGTATTTGTTGCCGTTCATGAAGGAGAAGTAGTAGGGGCGACAGAGTACCGCTTTTATCCAGATATGCAAGTCGCGATGACTGATTTCACGATCATTGGTCGAGAGGGGCTTGGAATCGGACCCTTTCTAGCTCGTAACAGACAGCAGGATTTGTTCCGCATTGTAGAGGACAGCGGCAGTCAGTTAATTGGAATGTTCGCAGAGATTTACAATCCTTATCTGATTGAGAATCATAGCTTCGGGGGAATCAAACCGATGGA
The DNA here is from genome assembly GCF_059692235.1 of Paenibacillus sp. J2R1T-4. Taxonomy (NCBI): domain Bacteria; kingdom Bacillati; phylum Bacillota; class Bacilli; order Caryophanales; family Paenibacillaceae; genus Paenibacillus; species Paenibacillus sp. J2R1T-4. The sequence goes on from NZ_JCAUBA010000017.1 coordinate 131,403, forward strand.
TCCGTTCGTAAGAAGAGAAGTGTTAGCACATCTCGGTTACCGTAAGCTTGATTTTCCGTATGTTCATCCGTCTTGGCAGCAGGATGGGGAGGGCGTTCATGAGCTGGACCTGTGTTTCCTGGCCTATAAGGAGAACCTTGCCGAATTGCCTGCAGCGCTTGTAAGTCAATTTCTGCGTACCTACTATACCGTCTTGGTGCATAAGCCAGAAGCCTGGTTCGAGATGATTCGCCAATTGGAATTACGCTCGACGGTTGCACTCCTACCCATTTGATCCTAGACATCACAGGTACTTGCTGCTAATCTCTCTTCTAATCATGAATATCAACCTGATCATTGTCGTATACTACCTTTTGGCATGGATAAAATGATCAAAGTGAGGTAGAAGCAGCATGTCCAACAAATACAACAATAGCAAGCATGATCCGGATAATAACACGCAGAATCCGCCAGCCAATGACATTGGAGAGCATAGGAATGGGCGTCTGAGTCCGATCAAGAACAGCAATCCTGCGGGTGAAGGTCCAGAGAACGAATATTTGGACGAGCTCGATGATATTCATTCCGATTAATTGCAATTCCACTAGGCCGACTCTGACATGAACCAGAGTCGGCTTTTTTGGTGCATGGCGGAATCATACAAAAAGCGCTGATTAGCCTGCTAGGGCTTCTCAACGCTTTTTGTACAATATATTAGACTGCCTTGCACACTGCTGATCGCTACATTTTCCGAAGTAACTTTCTCTCCAGAATAAAATTCCCAAACGGGATTATCGAGGCAACTAATGCAAACAGCACCTTCTGGATGGACCAACGGTGAACAAAAGTAACATTTGCTACTGCAATCAAATACAGAACGAACAACAGACCGTGCAACGCACCCGTGAAACTGACGGCTTCCGGAATGTCGGCCCAATATTTAAGCGGCATTGCGATCACTAGAAGAACAATGTACGACAGCCCTTCTATTAATGCGATTATGCTAAGCCGACCGATTGAAGTTTTGAGCATGAGGATGCCCTCCCTGGGAAAATGAAAATAGAACACTATCTTATCATTATAGCCCAGATTAGATGACTCTTTGAAACTGAGTTGTGTACAAATCATGATAATAGCCGCGTTGCTCGAGCAATTGACGATGAGTACCGCGTTCAATGATTTGGCCGCCGTTAATAACGAGAATCAGGTCGGCATCTCGAATAGTACTGAGCCGGTGGGCAATCACGAAGCTTGTTCTTCCTTGCATCAGCGATTGCATCGCTTCCTGTATGTGCATCTCTGTTCGCGTATCCACGCTGCTCGTTGCCTCATCTAGGATGAGGATGGCCGGATCAGCCAGAATCGCTCTCGCGATCGTAAGCAGCTGTCGCTGACCATGACTCAGATTGCCGCCCTCTTCCGTAAGCTGAGTGCCGTATCCTTGAGGCAGCTTACGGATGAAGCTGTCCGCATTGGCTAGCGCGGCTGCACGCTCGATCTCGGCGTCTGAAGCATCAAGCCGGCCGTACCTAATGTTCTCTCGAATCGTATCGGAGAACAGGTAGGCGTCCTGCAACACGATGCCAAGCCGATTGCGCAGACTGTTCTTGTCGAACATGCGAATATCGGTCCCGTCGATCAGGATTGAGCCATCATCGATCTCATAGAATCGGGTTAACAGGTTAACGATGGTTGTTTTACCCGCGCCAGTAGGGCCTACCAGGGCTATCGTTTGGCCAGGCTTTACGTGTAGGTTCACATCCTTAAGGATGGGCACCCCAGGCTTGTAGCTGAAAGACACATCCTGGAACGTCACTTCCCCTCGGACCTGTTCAAGCTGCTTCGAGGTTGTGTTATGGCGATGCTCCGATTCAATATCCATCACCTCAAATACACGTTCAGCCCCGGCGATAGCCGATTGAATCATATTGAATTGGTTGGCAAGTTCGTTGATGGGACGGCCGAATTGCTTCGAATAGCTTAGGAAGCTTACAATAACTCCGATTGTTGTCAGGGCGTGGAATGCCATCCAACCGCCGACGGCGGCAATCAGGGCAAAGCTGAGATTGTTCACGACGTTCATAATCGGAATAATGGCTCCTGACAATGTCTGGGCTCGCATTCCAACATGGCGCAGCTTCACGTTAATAGTGTCGAATTGTTCGATTGTTTTTTGCTCACGCCGGAATACCTGGACCACTTTCTGGCCAGCAACGGTTTCCTCGATAAAGCCGTTCAGCTCTCCAAGCTGCTGCTGCTGTCCTTTGAAGTGGAGTCGGGTACGAGCAGAGATTTTGCCTGTAATAAGGATAACTAAAGGAATCGTTACTAAAGTAAGCAAGGTTAGCCAAATATTGAGCAGCAGCATCATGGTCAGTGCTCCAGTCAACGTTAGAACGCTTGTCATAAGCTGAGAGACGCTCTGGTTCAATGTATTGGAGACGGTGTCCATATCGTTAGTAGTCCGGCTCATCAGTTCACCATGCCTCTTGCTGTCGAAGTAGGGAAGGGGCAAGTTCTGCAGCTGGTCGAATAACTCCCTTCGCATATGAAGGACCGTTCTCTGAGCGACTGCTGCCATAATATAGGATTGCAGCCATTGGGCAATGGCCCCGATTACGTAAATAACCAAGAGAATAAGACTGACCCGCAGCAGCCCGTCATAGTCGCGCGGAATAATGTAACGATCGAATGATATTCCGAGCAAATAAGGTCCTGTCAGGGTAGCGGCTGAGCTGAGGGCAGTCAATATAGCTACGGCAAGAAGTCCAGCGCGTTGCACCTTCAAGTAGCCCCATATTCGCTTCAATGTAGCAGTCCCATTCTTAGCTCTGGATGGAATCATCATGCCGCGAGCGGCGGCACCCATAGGCATTCCCATTGCGGGGCCGGGATGACCTGGCGGTGTGGTATTACTCGTGCGTCTGGTGTTCTGCTCAGCCATTGGCCGCTTCCTCCTCTCCGAGCTGGGATGAATAAATGTCTCGATACACATCACTGTCAATCATTAACTGATCATGTGTTCCTTCTGCTACAACGCGTCCTTCCTCTAATACTAATATTTGGTCAGCCTCCATAACGGATGAGATACGTTGAGCGATTATAATATTGGTGCTCGATTGCATCAATCGCTTAAGAGCTTGTTGGATACGGTATTCCGTCCCGAGATCAACTGCGCTCGTGCTGTCATCGAGAATGAGGATCTTCGGACGGACGAGCAGGGCGCGGGCAATCGAGATGCGCTGCTTCTGACCGCCAGATAAGTTGATGCCCCTTTGACCAATTATAGTTTCGTAGCCGTCCGGCATGCCAGTTATAAAGGAGTGAGCCTGAGCCGCCTCGGCAGCTTGCTCAATCTCCTCTTGTGTTGCCTCAGGCTTGCCGAAGGCTATATTCTCCCGAATCGTTCCGGTGAACAGAATCGCTTCCTGCAGCACAACTCCAATCTGGCTGCGCAGATGGTCGAGACCAATCTGACGTATATCGATGCCGTCGATCAAGACGCGTCCCTCGGTCGGATCGTAAAACCGCGGGATTAAGCTAACTAGCGTTGACTTGCCAGAGCCCGTCGCTCCTAAGATTGCAACCGTGCGTCCCGGTTCGGCTGAGAAAGAGATATCCTGCAGCACGGGCTCTCCCTTATGACCAAAGTAAGTATAAGAAACTTGGTCGAATAGCACTCGCCCAGACTGGATCGTATTGGTAACTTCTGAGAGAGAGGGACTAACAATCTCGGATTCCGTGTTCAGCACTTCTTGTACGCGATCCGCAGAAGCTTTTGCTCGAGAGACGAATACCATCATCATGGCTACAAGGGACAAAGAGAACAGAACGGTTGTCACGTAGTTGATGAAAGCGATCAGATCTCCCAGCTGGATGGAGCCCTGCCACTCAAGATTGCCGCCGAACCACAATACAGCTACGATGCTGGCATTCATGATGAGCGACATAATCGGCATATTAAGCGATACGATACGAGCTGCTTTGATGGCGGTATTCATATAATCTTCGTTCGACTTGGCGAATCGCTTGTTCTCGAATTTGGTTCTTACGAATGCTTTTACAACTCGAATCCCGGCTAAATTTTCTTGCAACACAATATTGACGTTATCCAGCTTTTGTTGAACTTTAGTGTACATAGGGAAGGCAATGCGAAGTAGAATGAACATCGAGATGAATAGCAAGGGCACGACAATAGCAAGAACAATGGCCAGTCGAGGACTAATCATAAAAGCCATTATACAGCTGCCAATTGCGAGAAGAGGGGCTCTGGTAAGAATACGCATCGTCATCTGTACAAGTGTCTGGATCTGCACGACATCATTCGTTAGGCGAGTGATGAGCGAACCGGTCTTAAGCTTGTCGAGATTATTGAAAGAGAACGACTGCACCTTCTGGAATAAGCTCTTCCTAAGATCAGCAGCAAAGCTCTGAGAGGCAATACTGGTGAATACAATACTCCCGATGCCTCCGAGCAGGCCGACTAAAGACAATCCAATCATGTATAGTCCAACTTTTTGTATATGAGCAAGGTCTCCGGTCAGAACCCCGTCGTTAATAATACTAGCCATCAATAACGGCTGCATTAGATCCATGATAACTTCGACAAGGAGGAATAGGGGAGCGACTGTAACAACTTTCCAATAGGGCTTCAAATATTTGAACAATTTCCACATGGCAGCATTAGCACCTCGATTCCAGTTATCGTTCAGGCGGTACGAATCGATTCAAATTCGCTTGCATACGTTGCAGGTATTGCAGAAGTATGACCTTCTCTTCATCATCAAATCCATCAAAGCACTGTGTCTCACTGATTCTCAAAGCTTTCCTTACTTCCTCAAGAGTCACTCTGCCCTTGTCCGTGAGAAATACCCTTGACTTCCTTTGATCTTTAGGATCAGGACGGCGTTGGAGCAGCTTGTTCTTCTCCATACGCTTCAGCATAACCGTAACGGTTGCTGGAGTAATACGCAGCTTCTCGGCTAATTCGCTCTGCGTTTGCCCGTCTTCCCGAGATAGTGCGAACAGCAGAGGAGGCTGTCCTTGGTGGACATCCTGGTCGCGGAGCATCAGGTGAGTGTTGTAATGATGCAGCTTTACGGTCTGGGAGAGCATATAAGTGAGTGATTCTGCCGGACGATTGTTATTCATACTATTCCTCCTGCGCTGTGCATTTAGTTAGTCGCCTAATTATTAGAGTATGCGCTTTCAAGGCAGCTGTCAAGATGGGATGATAAAAGGGTGCGCCAAATCAAGGTGGTGAAAATAGGCTAAATAAGATACACTACAGAGTAACGTAATCGGATGAGGTGATAGTATGACAGACGAAATCAAGCCTGACTTGGATCAAGAGGATGCTGCTTCTGAATCGGGGGAGCCTAGAAAAATCTCACTCGCGGAAGCGATGAAAAAGAAGCTGGCCGAGAAGAAACAAGCGCATCTGGCCAGTCAAAAACAGAAGCATGGACCTAGCGGCAATCAGAAGATGAAGAGCCAGCTGACAAAAAAGCCGAACAATCAAAAGAAACGGACAGGCGTATAGGGAAATTGCAAAAAAGGTTGTTTCCAACACAGGAATGCAAGACTGTGCTTGGGACAACCTTTTTTTGTGACATGGGTGGGTATGAGAACCTAACTCCCTACAGAAAACGTCAAACAGGAAGGGCAGGAAGGCGGAGCGGAAAAGCGTCAGCGGTCGCCTTTGCACTTGAATTCTCACCACTAAAAACATGATCAAAAGAATTGAAGTGCAACAGCGATTGGAGCCCGCCTTTCTGCCCTTCCACGCACCCAACTGATATCCAACGCCAAGGCCGCTAGAGTTATCTAGCGGTTTTACTTATCGTTCGTTTTTAATCCCATTCACGGATAGTATAGCCGTTTCCGGGAAACATTGAACATATATGAGGTTTCTTTACATATTTTTCGGATGGGGGAGAACCATCTCTATGAATTTACATACGAGCGAAACAGTGTGGAAATCGACATTTCTACATCCCCAATCTTATCCTTCTCTGGAAGAAGACGTGGAATGTGATGTGGTTGTGATTGGTTCAGGTGAATCGGGCTCCTTGATTTCTTATAAATTGACGGAGCAAGGGGTGGACACGATTCTGGTGGACAAACGAGCCTCAATCGCTGAAGGAACCTCGATTGCCAATACTGGGTTATTGCAATTCACCAATGATAAAACATTAACTTCCTGCATGCATACATTTGGAAAAGAAAAAGGCTTGCGATTTTATCGATTATGCAAGCAGGCGGTAGATGCTTTGGAGCAGATCAGCGCAAAGCTTGTATTCAGCCCGGACTTCATACGCCGCAACAGCTTATATTATGCCAGCTGCCCAGAAGACCTGCCGAAGCTTCAGGAAGAATACGATACACTGAAGCGTTATGAGTTTCCAGTGGAATATTGGGATAGCAAGCATATCTCAGAGCGTTTCTCATTCTCCAAGTTAGGTGCCATATACGCGTCTGGGGATGCAGAGGTCAATCCACACAAGCTGGTCCATGCATTAGTCCAGACATCGCGCCAGCGAGGACTGCGCGTGTATACGAATACGAAGGTATCCGGATATACAATGGAGCAGGGCATGCTGCGAATGCATGCTGGGAGATACAGTATCCGAGCCAAGTACGCCGTGTACGCAACAGGCTACGAGACACAGGAAATCAAGCGCAATCCGAATGCTGTATTTTCGAGCAGCTTTGCTGTTGCCACCCCACCGCTCCCTCATTTCAGCGGCTGGTTTGAACGCTGCTTACTCTGGGAGACCACTAGACCATACCTTTTTATCCGAACCACGGCGGATAATAGGATTGTGTTAGGCGGTCTGGATGAAAGTACGGCTATACCGGAGGAGCGAGATCGCATGTTACCCCATAAGAAAGAGCTTCTGCTGGAAGAAGCACGCAAACTATTCCCGAACATTCCGGACCTTTCTGTGGAATATGGATGGTCGGCTGCTTTCTGCAGCACGCATGACGGTTTACCGATGATTGGTGTTCAGGAACAGTTCCCGAACAGCTTCTTCATGCTTGGATATGGAGGGAATGGGACGGTCTACAGCATGATTGCTTCGCAGGTCATTAGTGACTGGATCATCTCCGGCAGCAGTTCGAACAGCGACTTGTTCCGATTCGACCGAGCCTCCCATAATTCGCAGCAAAGGACCATACCTGTCTAACCCTTTAGGATAATACGTAGACCAACACATTCTTCTTGACCCCGAATTGGCGGGCTTGGCCAAGATCGTTCATAAATACATCAATTCTTGCTCCTCGGATTGCGGATCCGGTGTCCTCAGCGGTACGGACACCAATCCCGTCTATGAAGACGGTCGCACCGATCGGTATAACGCCTGGGTCAACAGCGATGGTGCGTCCCTCCAACGCATTGCTGCCGCTGTAAGTCATCCCGTAGGCAGGATCGGAGGGACGCTTGCCTGTTGATTCTACACCCGCTGTATAAGCAGTCAATGTGGACATCAAAACTTTACTTACTACGGCATTCCCGTTGGAGAGTTCGGCGTCAATTACTTTACCTGGTATTTGTAACGGCTGACCAACCTTAAGCGAGTTTGGATTGTTTATCGAGTTGACGGAACTCAGTTCACTGACGGAGACGTTGAACGTTCTAGCAATCTGGTAAAGTGTGTCCCCCGAATTAACTTGATAGATTAATGGTTGTGGTGCATTAGCAACGGAAGCTTGAATCTCCTGTTCCAGGCCCAGAGCCGCTTCATAAGCTGCGCGATCGGATTCATTCTGCTCAGCAGCTAGAGAGGGATCACATACATATCCACAGGTTGCATAATTGACATTGGGTGGCGAAGCAAAGGTTCGCTCGGAGGTGAGATGACCGATCCCCAGCAGTATCAATAAAGTGACAACGATCTTGATCAGTAAACCATACATACGATTCGGCATGAATAAGCCTCCTTAACATTGTTGGGTTATCTTAGCTTTTACTAGATTGGCTAACTACAATTGCTAGTACTAGAGTTGCCACAACATTTCACTTTTAAACCTTCTAGTAAATACGGGCAAAAAAAAGAGCCTTAGACAACCAGTATCGATTGTCTAAAGCTCTACTACAGCAAATGCTCGTTATTCAGCTTGGGCAATAGGATGGACATGGGGGAGAAGCCACTTCCGCTCGATCCGCTCACATGCTGCTTCGGCCGTCTCCATGTGGGACCACAGGAAAGTGAGATCCTGACATATCCCGGAAAGTGTGGAATGATTGACGCCAAGGTCTTTGATCGATGAGGAAAACTCCATGAAATTCACAAAGGCATGGTAATGTGTAGGATGGAGTTGCGGGTTATTGATCTCTCTATTCTCCGCTATAACGCGGTTCGTGGGTAGTGAGCACATCGTTTGTTTGAGCAAGGTTTGAGCTTCATCGCCGCTTAGAAATTCAAGAAAACGCAGTGCTAGTTGCTTATCCGTGCAATGTTTGGACATGGCAACTCCGCTGCCTAACAAGATCGTTGCATTGCCCGTGTTACCTGGAACATTGGGAAGAACGTCCCACTTGAAAGGTAAGGAATGCAATTCATTCATATAGTAATAGCTGGATAGAATCGTAGCCACTTTCTTATTCTCGAAGAGGAAATGGTCTGCTCTGAATTCACCCTCCGTGTAAGGTGTAATCCTGTATCTATGCACCAAATTCGCAAAAAATTGCATTGCGGTAACCGAGGCTTTACTAGTAAAAAACGGATCGCCGTCTTTATTGAAAAAGGCACCGCCGTTCTGCAGAAGAAAGGAAGCCCAGCGCCGTGGTGCAATGTGAAAAGCAAGGCCAAGCTGCTGATGAATCCCATCTGTATCGGTAATCGTATACTTGTCGATGAATTGTTGCAGCTCTTCCCAGCTATGCAGCAGCATCCGATCCTCCTCGGATACAATATCTGCATTATAGAAATATACAACTGGAGAGAAGGAAAAAGGCAAGGCCTTCAGAGCTCCGTTCGATTCGAACATGCGAAGTGTCTGTGGATATAACTTTTGTTCTATCCTAAGCTCATTGCTCGGGATCGATTCCAGCAAATGAGACTTTCCGATATCCTCAGCAATATTGAAATGCTCATCTGCTATAACGAACAAATCAATGTCATTCTTATGTTCAATTTTATGGAGCATTTGTTGGATGTATTTGGAATTCGGAGCAACAGTGAACTCAATCTTTACACCTGGGTTCCGCTGCTCGAACAATTGAATGCACATTTCAAGTACGCGATTCTCGGAATTGACCTCGTAACCATACAAATGTAACCGCTTTAGTGAATTTAACTCAGATGTCTCAGGTAACTCACGAACGCGGTTCCCGATGCAAGGGATTTTATCGATTAGTCCTTCCTGTTCGATCTCTGCTAGTGCTCGGCGAACAGACATTTTGCTTAGCTGATACAGCTTGGCCAATTGGGTTTCAGAAATCAGATAGTCGCCTGGCTTAATAGTGCCGCTCTTGATCTGTGAGCGAATTTCATTCAAGAAAGTACGGTATCGTTTATCGAAAGAAATAGTTTGTTTGGTAATCAAATTAGGCAACTCCTGCGTCCTGACATCTTTCATAATCATATCATGATACTACTCATAGGGAACAGGCTGTGAGTACGTCTGCATGAACATTCCTCCTTAGGTTTAGAATAAGTAAGCGGTTACAAAACAGCGTATTCAGGTCCTCCTTTCATGAAAATAAGGTTCGTGCTGATTAACAACAACGAACCTCGGTAGAGAGTGATGACTGATCTTGGTGACTGATGCTTGTGACTAATCTGGATGACTGATCTTGATGTCTGATCTTGCACCTGATGCAGATGACTGAAGTTTAATGTCTCTCTGACCGTATTATAACACCTCTGCGTAGACTAGTGTAGACTAGTTTGAGTAGAAAATTTTTTTTCCCTGTATTTTCATCTAGTAGTCCTGTATCTTTCTTGCCCGAGCCATATACATCATAACGAACGACAGAGCGATAACCGTTGCAGTCCACCACCAAGCCTGAGCCATACGACCGGATTCAACTGCTGTATAGATCGCTGTAGGCAATGTCTGAGTCTCTCCGGGGATATTCCCAGCAATCATAAGTGTAGCGCCGAATTCTCCTAACCCGCGTGCGAAGCCTAGTATGTATGCTGTAATGATGGATCGGGAAGCGAGTGGCAGCGTAATGAAGCGAAGCACCTGCCATTCGCTCGCTCCGCTAGACCTTGCCGCATCCGCGATGTCGGCATTCTGGCTGGAGAAGCCAGCTTTCATCGTCTGGTACACAAGCGGGAAAGAAACTACAACAGCAGCGATCACTCCGGCCCACCAGGAGAAAATAATCGGCTCGTGAAACCACCATTCCGCCATTCGGCCAAGCCAGCTTCTGCGTCCCAATAGTACGAGTAACAGGAAGCCAACCACGGTTGGCGGAAGTACAAGCGGCAGCATGAACAAGGTTTCGAGCAGTGTTATGCCGAAGAATCGGCGATGAGACATCCACCAAGCAGCAAGAGTACCCAGGAGGAGCACAAGGACACTTGCGATCAAGCTTATTTTCAATGAAAGCAGGACAGGTGTAAAAAACGATTGAAAAGTTAGTGTTGTCATCATCGTGCAGCTTCCGGCTTGCTGAATCCATATTTCACAAAAATGTTCATTGCCTCTGGGCTTCTCAAAAAATTATAAAAGTGCTGGGCTTCGTCCATATGCTCGGTATTTTTCAAAATGCCAACTGGATAAAGGATAGGGCTGTGCAGCTGTGGATCAACAGTGAACATTTGGGCAACGTTTCCGGATATAAGCGCATCTGTTTGGTATACAAAACCTACATCTGCATTTCCTGTCTCGATATAGGTAAGCACCTGTCGAACATCCTTGCCTAATACGAGCTTGGGCTGGATACGGTCCCACACCATTGCTTTTGTCAAGGCCTCTTTGGTGTATTGCCCAGCAGGAACGGTAAGAGGATCACCAATAGTCATGACCTTTACTAGCGGTTCAGCCAAGTCCTCTAGCTTAGTCATAACAATTTTGCTGTCTTTAGGCTTAATCGCGACAAGCGCGTTCTGCAAAAGTATCGATTGCTGCTTCTCAAGTACCATCTGTTTATCCACTAACGTCTTCATGTTAGCCAAATCCGCGGAGAGGAATAGATCCACAGGTGCGCCTTGGATGATTTGTTGACGCAGGGCTCCCGACGAGGCGAAATTATACCGAATGTCAATATGGCCTTTGTGCCCAGTGTAGAGGTCTTTTATTTCGTTCAAGCTATCCATTAGACTCGCAGCGGCAGAGACGGTTAAAGTAACTTCTTTTTCCTTAAAAGAATGCTTCGGGTCCGTGCAGCCAGCAAACAGGATCAGGATCAACAAAGATAGGCACAAAAGATGTCGAGTTGTTAATATCTTTTTAGAATAGATCATCAATAAGATCGTCCTTTGTATGAAAGAGGATAGGAAAAGAAAACAGATTCTGAACCTCATTATACAGGAATAGACAATCTCAGTGTATATACAACCGTTAGGGAGAGAGGAAACTAGTTCAATTGAAGGTATATATCTGGTTCTGTTGGATTAGATATCCATTTGTTGAACTTAGGGAATCTTCCTCATGCAGGCATTAACATCTATGCTTATGCTACAGAGTAAGACCCGTTACTTGGAGAGGGGCATACCGATGACGATAGTAGACAAGCTGGGTATTAACAAGATGAGTTTCGGCGGGCAAATACCGATTCAAGATCTGGTATTCGTTATGACTCGACAATGTAATGCGTTCTGCGATATTTGTTGTAATGAGGATAGCCCTTCCAAAAAAGGGTTAATGGATACTGCTTTCGCCCACCAGTGGATTGAAGAGTTTGCTGAGTTAGTTCCTGGATGCAGAACGGCCAGCTTTACTGGAGGCGAGGTTTTTTTGTGCTACCCCGAAATGATGGATATCCATGAGCAGCTGTTCGAATATGGGTTCAGGACCTCAATTATTACGAACGGGTATTGGGGACAACACCAGGGTCTAGCGAGAGAGCAACTGAAGCAGTTGAAAAAGCTGGGGCTTACCAAGATTATTGTATCCATGGACGACAGCCATGCTGTCTGGATCCCCCCTGAGCATGCTGCGATGGCAGCCAAGCTCGCTCTTGAAGCGGACCTGGAGGTTACCATAACGAGCCATTATATGAGACCGGGAAAGACACCGAAGCATTACTTCGAACCAGAATGGCATCCGTTCCTGACCTGGGATGAACATGATTATTTGCAGCCGGCAGGACGAGCAAGAACTTTGCCTCGATTGGTCCAAACCTATACGCCAAGCAACAGAGAACTATACTGTCCGAGGGCAGAGTTAGTCATTCAGCCGAATGGGGATGTAGAGCCATGCGGTTCAGTTTGTCTTGAGGACGGGGTATACGTTGTCGGAAATGTATACAAGCAATCCATGCAAGAGGTGTTGGTCAATCTGTTGAGCGATGTGTATTTGCGGATGATTACTCATGATGGATTTCAAGGAATGGAGGCCATTGTGAAACAGTTTCATCCGCAATGGAAGCTGCCGCTGCCGGAACATTCGGTGTGTTATATGTGTAATTCATTAAGATCCAGGACGGATTTCTGGATGGTAAAAGACGCGTTGAAGCAGTATAGTCAGGCTATGCTGCTAGAGAATCTGCCCATTTCCTAAATGTAATTTCGGGATATATTCAGATATTCATATCCCCCTGGAATGGACATGGAGAAAAAGGGTCCTGTATCCAGGGGGTTGTATGTTCACGCGTTTACCTTTGTGTAGGAAGCCATGTTCGGAGATCCATATAGTCGTGTACTACAGGCGGCTCTGGATTAGGCCTCCATGGCAAGTACTTATCGGCGTGTGAGGTGTTGAAGAGGACTACTGTCTCTTGGTCATCAATCCATCCGCCAGCGCGCAGCTTCATAGCACCTGCTAGAGTAGCTGCACCCTCTGGCGAGGAAGAAATGCCAACGAAACCGAACCGAGTGCAGGCATCCGTAATTTCTTGCGCAGAGACGGTGATGGCCGTACCGCCGGTTTCACGTAGAATGGAGGCTATGAGATCACCATCTGGCGGGTTAGGCACGCGGAGCCCAGTAGGACTTGATACAACGGGGTCATCTGTTGGTGCTACGCACTTTCCGCTCTTGATGGCATCCACAATTGGCGTACAGCCATACTCCTGCACGCAAACGAACCGGGGAAGCGGGTCGTGAATCCAGCCTAACTGGCGGAGTTCATGAAAAGCTTTCCACAAACCTACAATACCGGACCCTCCTCCAGTAGGGTACACAATAACATCCGGCAGTTTCCATTCCAGTTGTTCCGCAAGCTCCAAACCCATCGTTTTTTTACCCTCTATTCGCCCTGGCTCCCGCATTGTGCCGGCATTAAACCAACCCTGCTCACTTTTGCCCTTTTCAATAATTGTGCCAGCATCATGGATAAGCCCATGGACTTGGAACGTATATGCTCCGTAACGCTTACACTCTTCTATGATTATTCCTGGACAATCTCTGGGGACGATAACGACTGCCTCTATCCCAGCCCTAGCCGCATAGGCGGCCATTGCGGATGCCGCATTTCCGTTAGAGGGAACAGCAACTCGTCTGACTCCATATTCGAGCAACAAGGAGATCGTAGAAGAGAAGCCTCTGGCCTTGAAGCTGCCGGTGGGATTCTGTTCCTCGCGTTTGACATAGAGCTGTCTAATTTGTAGTTCTTTCTCCAATCTAGGAATCCGTATAAGAGGTGTCCAACCTTCACCTAGCGACACAATGGATTGTTCACTTGTAATTGGAAGCAGCTCCGAATAACGCCACATGGAACTTACTCTATCCTTCAAGGAATACGGAGTTAATGTATGCGCCACAAGCTCGAGATCATATTCAACCAGCAGTGTCCCTCCGCAAGCGCAGCGTCCCTTCAATTCAAATTTCATCGTCTCCTGACAGCGTAGACATCGCAATTGGAATCTGTCCATCGTCAACCTCCGTGTGGTGTATAGGTCGGTCGTTAAGTCGTTAGCCTGCATTCTTCAATAACATACACAAACGTATGCGGAAGGGAACGGCCATAACCTAGAATCCACGCAGAGTTAGGTAGATACCTAGAAACAATGGCTGCAGGATTCATAAGATGAGTAGACGTTGGATAGTGGAAGGGAGAGGTACGCTTTGCAGAGATGGATGTGCAAAGGAAAAATTCACAGAGCCACGGTTACGGAGGCCAGATTGGATTATGTAGGGAGCATTACGATTGATACGCTATTGATGAGACAGGCGAATATACAACCGTATGAGATGGTTCAAATCACAAGTCTGCGCAATGCAACGCGCTGGAAGACATACGCAATTCCCGCGCCGGAAGGCTCGGGTAAAATTTGTTTGAACGGACCGCCCGCTCACTTGTTCTCGATAGGGGATATCGTCATTATTCTTAGTATGGGGATGTATTCCGAAGAGGAATTGTCTACCCTGAAGCCTAGTGTCGTATTCGTGGATGAGGCGAACCGGGTGACAAGTGTGGAGCATCATGATTTAGTTATCCATAGACAAGATGCGGAATTAGATGTGAAATAAAAGAGTGATCCCTGAACTTCAACCGCTGATTTGGGGCGGGTTGTGAAGGTCAGGGATCATTTTGAGCTTATACATATAAACTATCAAACTTGAATAAACAAGAGCATCCATGGAATAGGTTGAGAGGGTAGTTTCTCTATTTCTAATATACGCTGCCCGTTATTTTGAAAGCAGGTAGGATAAAAAATGTAAATATGTTAAAGTCTAACTATTCCTGCTCTCCGAGTGTAGAAAGGGGTTTGATATGAGTAACAAAAAGCGGATTATTTCGAGTCTAGTATGCTTGATTGTAATCATTCTCCTGATTAAGTATCACTTGCCGGAACAAGTAGAACAAACATACCAAGTCCAACTCAGAATGGCTAACGGGGAAGAGATTAACGCTGAAGCCAAATTAACAATACAAGTAAATAAACGCATGCTTAATGAAAATAAGCTAAAAGGTATATTAGAGCTCAACGCAAAACAGTATGAAATTCAAAATTACTATGTCAATAAAGGGCAATTCAGTTTATCTGATTGGATCGACCTCGGTGAAATAATAGCAAAGTTAAAAGGGGATTCCTATAATCTGGGTGATATCCATTACGATCCGGGTGAGAACAGATTCGTAAGAACAATAGCTATTACTACTACTCGAAGCTACGAATTTCTTCATGGAGTGATCGATGCTTATGATCAACAAGACCCGATTTATTTGTACAACCAATCCAATTAAAAAATACTCAAGTCGTAACGGTCGGACAACAATTTAAGCAGATGCACCCCTGCTAAGCTATTTCCCTTACTGTTCAAGGCAGGTCCTACAATTCCGATCCCTGCTTGACCTGGAACAAGAGCAAGAATCCCGCCAGAAACACCGCTCTTAGCTGGCACACCTACTCGGATCGAGAATTCTCCGGATTCATTATACATTCCGCATGTAATCATGAACGATTTGGCAATTTGCACATAACGTCTAGGCATAAGTTCCTGACCGCTCACCGGGTCCCGTCCATTATTGGCCAAGACAGACGCCATGCGGGCGATGTGACGACAGTTCACCTCAATCGAGCAGTGGCGAAAATAAACCTCGAGTGTAGGTTCAACATCATCATCAAGCACTTGGTTGTCTTTCAAGAAATAGGCAAGAGAGCGGTTGCGATTGGCGGTGAGTGACTCAGAACGGCATACCGCTTCATTAACACCAATAGAAGCATCCCCTGCGAGCTCGCGGATGAATGCCAGAATACGGTCCGCTTTCTCAGTGGGGCTGCTTCCGCGTATCAAAGATGAAATTACAATGGCACCCGCATTAATCAGCGGATTGAATGGTTTGCCCGGTTCCACCAACTCCAACTTTAACATCGAGTTAAAGTCATCACCGGTAGGCTCCATTCCCACTTTATCGAATACAGCACTTTCGCCGCGATCCATTAGAGCGAGAAGTAATGTGAACACTTTGGATATACTTTGCATCGTGTAGGGCATAGCGGCTTCTCCAGCTTCGAACAGGCGACCATCCAATGTCTGGATTGTGATACCAAGTGCATCTGCAGGAGCGTTCGCAAGTTCTGGAATATAGCTGGCAACGGAGCCTAGAGCAGCCATGCGGCGGCTTAGCTCTACCCAATCAGGAAGGTGATCGGGAAGGTTAGGACAATCAGTGAGCATCGGAGGATATCCTCGTTTCTAATTTAGGTTATTTACATTTACCCCATTATAAACGAATTCCTTCTCCCCTTGTAGCCAACCGCATATAAATTCCATCACCTTTTCCATATTGGACACGTTGTTCTCGTCTTTGCTTTTGGTGCAAAAATAATAAGGATGACCACCTCTAAGCGGAAGCCTTACCCTTACTTTGGCCGGATGAAACCAATGAAAAGCACATCGTGATATCCAATCCCCCCAACGTCCTCCATGCTCAATAGCGAAAACTTTATCCTTGCAGCTTGCGCAAATCGGAATATTCGGTGATCCCACCATAAATACACGCATTACCGGATAACCGTTCTCATTGAGCAATTGGGCTGCCTTATAAGAAGCAATTCCTCCTCCGCTGTGACCAATTAATACGATGTCTCCACCGTTCGTGTGATCGTAATCCTGCTGAATATCCTGATAAAGCGATTGCCCGCCAACGGTGTTAGCTGGTTTTCTATAAATATCCAAGCCTACTGTAAATGCTTGCTTTGCGACAAATTTCCCGTAGTCGGAAGCTGGAACCTCGTCAACGGAGCCGTAAGGATAAAAACAATGAGTACGCACAGAACGCTGATTGTCTTTCTTATAGCGCTGTTCCACATGTTGCATCGCAGCTCTGAACATGTCCCTTCTTCTGTGAACGCTGATTCCCGCTGCGAAATAAACAGATACAGGTGTGTTCGATACACGCATCAGCAAACCCTCTCCTCTATAGTGTGAAAACGAATGTGCATTTAGTATGCCCAGATTTAAGTTTGTCCCACAGCATCTACAACAAGAAAAACCGCTTTCCCACGTGGTGCAGGAAAACGGCCAACGATTAATGGCATTATGGAAAAGTGTCACCAAGTATTACTTCATGTTTTTTCTTTTTGAGACGAACACAGCTATGATCCAGACTAAGCTTGCAATAATATACAACGGTGTAACAATCACAAGCAGGGTTGCAAAATCCGCCAAGTCATCCCATCCGTCCGAGCGGCTCAAATTAGAGTACAGAAAAGCGGCGCATCCTAATACATAAATCGCAAACACGACCCATCGACGCCAATATAAAGCCATTACGGGAAAAAACAATAAGAAAACCCACAAAATAATAAACTCAATCTTCATGTGGTTATCCGCCTCTCCTCGTTCCAACTTGTTAGTATCTTACAATATGGCTAGACGATCAGCAAGAGGGCAAGTTACAATGACTGGAGATGTACAACTATATGTGTTGAAAAGGAGAAGAATGTTAATGTGGAAAGAATTCAGGGAGTTTGCTATGAAAGGCAGCATGATTGATCTAGCTATCGGGGTCATCATCGGAGGCGCTTTTGGTAAAGTTGTAACCTCAATTGTAAGTGATCTTATTATGCCGGTGCTTGGCCTTCTGCTCGGCAAAGTGAATTTTTCCAACCTGTATATTAGCTTAAACGGCAAATCGTATGAAAGCCTTGAAGCTGCTCAGAAGGCAGAAGCTCCCATTCTAAAATACGGACTGTTTATCAACAACTTGCTTGATTTTCTGATCATCGCATTCGTTATATTCTTTGTGATCAAACAATTGAATCGATTTCGCCGCAAGAAAGATGAACCAGCTCCGAAGCCAGTGACCAAGACATGTCCTGAATGTGTTTCAGAGATCCCTATCGCAGCAACAAAGTGTAAATTCTGCACGAGTGTAATTGATGAGGGACAACGGCCGGCAACCGACAGGTATATGTAGAGCAGGATAAGCCCGTTTTGTTGGTAAGCAATAATAGTGGGTCAAGCAATTCGTAGCCAGATTGTTCATGTTTAAACTGTTTTATTCATGTTCAGGTTTTACGCTTTATGTTTACATAGAAGCTGTGATGCTGTGGGATCCATTTGCAACATAAAATTCATATGTTTAACAGGAGGGTATTGGGTAATGGCAAAGTTAAAAATCGGTATTATTGGAACCGGTGGTATTGCAAACGGCAAGCATATGCCTAGTTTGAAGAAGCTCGAGCAAGTCGAAATGGTCGCATTCTGCGATATCGTAGAAGAACGTGCGGTTAAGGCAGCGAGCGAATACGGGGCAGAAGATGCAAAAGTATATACCGATTACCGTGAATTACTTAAAGATCGTTCGATTGACGTCATTCATGTGTGTACACCTAACTATAACCATGCCGAAATCTCCATAGCTGCTATGGAAGCAGGCAAACATGTTATGAGCGAGAAACCGATGGCAATAACCTCCTCAGAAGCACGCAGTATGGTGGAAGCCTCCAAACGTACCGGTAAAAAACTGACTGTTGGATATAATAACCGTTTCCGTACAGACAGCCAGCACTTGAAAAAAGTATGTGAGGCAGGGCAACTGGGTGATATTTATTATGCCAAAGCACATGCCATTCGCCGTCGAGCTGTACCTACTTGGGGTGTGTTCCTTGATGAAGAGAAACAAGGCGGAGGTCCGCTTATCGATATCGGTACACATGCATTGGATTTGACGCTCTGGATGATGGACAACTACAAGCCTGTTAGTGTAACTGGCTCTGTCTATCACAAGCTTGGAAGCCGTCCTAATTCCGCTAATGCATGGGGCCCTTGGGATCCTGAGAAATTCACAGTGGAAGATTCCGCTTTTGGTTACATCAAGATGGAGAACGGAGCAACAATCGTACTTGAGTCCAGCTGGGCTCTGAACACACTAGATGTAAAAGAAGCGAAGACAACTTTATGCGGAACAGAAGGCGGAGCTGACATGGATGACGGCTTGCGATTGAATGGAGAAGCATTCAGCCGGATGTATGAGCAAGAAGTGAACTTGAAGTCAGGCGGCGTAGCATTCTTCGGCGGTTCCGCAGAATCTTCATCGGATTTGGAGGCCAAGCTCTGGATTGAAGCGATCTTGAATGATACCGAGCCTGTAGTAAAAGCAGAGCAAGCACTGGTCGTTACAGAAATTCTTGAAGCTATCTATGAATCGGCCAAGACAGGCAAGACCGTATATTTGAACGCGTAAGCTGGAATTATATATTCATATAGGGTGGTGCCGTTCGTATGAAATTAGGCGTTTTTGCTGTTTTGTTTGCTGATCGTCCGTTGGAAGAAGCTTTGGATCTAATCGCATCCAAAGGGCTGCAAGCCGTTGAGATCGGCACTGGGAATTATCCTGGAAATGCGCATTGCGATCCGGATCTGTTGCTTCAGGATGATGCGAAACTGCAAGCTTTCAAACGTGCCGTGGAATCTCGCGGCTTGATTATTAGCGCTCTGAGCTGTCATGGGAATGCCCTGCATCCTCAGAAAGCGATCGCCAAACCATTCCATGATACATTCGTTAAAACAGTTGATCTCGCCGAACGTCTGGGTGTGCCGGTTGTGAATACATTCTCAGGCTGTCCAGGCGATCATGAGAATGCCATGTATCCGAACTGGCCGGTTGCACCATGGCCAAATGACTATCAGGACATTCTCAAATGGCAATGGGAGCAGAAGGTTATTCCTTATTGGACGGAATGGGGCAAGTACGCGGCAGATCGTAATGTGAAGATCGGGCTCGAGCTTCACGGCGGCTTCTCGGTGCACACGCCAGGCAACATGCTGCGCCTCCGCGAAGCAGCTGGCGAAGCCATTGGAGCGAACCTCGATCCGAGCCATATGTGGTGGCAAGGGATCGATCCGGTCCAGGCCATTCATATTCTTGGACGGGCAGGAGCGATCCACCATTTCCATGCCAAGGATACGTCAATCGACACGAACAACGTGAACAAACATGGGATTACCGATATGCAATCCTACACGATGATGCTGGACCGCGCATGGCAGTTCCGTACGGTAGGTTATGGTCACGACATGAAAGTATGGGCCGATATTCTAAGCGCTCTGCGTCTAGTCGGATATGATTATGTAGTGAGTATCGAGCATGAAGACGGACTCATGTCCATTGAGGAAGGTTTCTCCAAGGCGGTCTCTAATCTGCAGCAAGTGCTGATTACAGAGCCGGTTGGCGAGATGTGGTGGGTGTAGGCATTTGAAATCGCCCGCTCCAGGGATTATCCTTGGAGCGGGCGATTTTTTTATAGAATGAAGAGGACCAAAAGAGGCGATCACACGCGCCGCTTCCTAATCATGCTCCTCGCTGTCCGAATGCCTGTATGCCTTTGGTGACATGCCGTAGCGTGCGCGAAACATGCGATAGAAATAGGTGTAGCTGTTGAAACCAGATGCTTCTGCTATTTGCTCTAAAGACATTTTACTGAACAGAATTCTCTCTCTAGCAATAGAAAGACGAATCTGCAGTGTATATTGCATGATCGACTGGCCGAATATAGATTTGAACAAATGAACGGCTCGCGATACACTTAGCCCTACATGCTGCGCCACGTCCTCCAGCTTCAAGGAGGAAAGGGCATGCTCTTCTATATAGTTTTTCATCTGAACCGCTAGAAACGACTTGCCCTTCATAGAGTAAAATGCTTGCTCGGCCATAATACGTTCGATACTCAGACAAAGAATGCGAAGATAATAATCGGAGATTTCCTTAAACCGTCCACGACCCTTAACCCGATGCTGTTCAAGAGCAGCATGACGACACAGATTCAGGATGTCTTCGCTTATCGGAATATGCACCTTCTGCGGTTTGACAGATTTGCCCCACCATTGATCCAGCCAAGAACCTCTGCAGAAAAAGTAATAATCACCGCTGAATATAGCCTTTTCTCCATTCGCTTGCACTTCATAGTCAACTACCAGATCATAGGTATCGGCTGGTTTGTATAATAGCAAATCTCCAGGCTGAATCAGTACCATCTCGCCGTCAACAAGCGCTCGGCAAAGGCCTTCTGTCTGGAAGCGAATCAAGTAATTGCGCAGTCCTTTGTGAGAGGACACTTGGAACGGTTTGGTATGATGCGAATATCCAGAGGATAAAACCTCGCATGTTAAATCATGCATTTAGGCGGCTCCTTTACGTGTTCAGGAAGTCTTTTGCGGGAAGTATTCGACAAGTATCCAGAAATTCCTTTTTAAAAAGGGAAGGAAACACGGATGTTCGCACGAATTGTATACGGTGAGGTGAGACTGATGAAAATTGTTGTATTGGACGGATTTACTTTAAATCCGGGAGATTTGAGCTGGGCTTCCGTTGAAAGGCTTGGCAGCTTGACCCTATTTGACCGCACAGCGCCTGAACAAATTGTAGAACGAGCCAAAGAAGCGGATATCGTATGGACGAACAAAACGCCGCTGCGAGCCGATACGATTGAGAAATTACCTAATCTTAAATACATAGGCGTATTGGCAACAGGTTATGATGTCGTAGATGTTGTCGCGGCAGCGGAACGGGGCATCCCGGTAACGAATATCCCTGCATACAGTACGCATTCCGTTGCACAATTCGTGCTCGCGTTAATGTTGGAATTATGCCATCGGGTAGGCAGCCATGGGGATGCGGTACGGGAAGGCGCTTGGGCCGCGAGCCCAGACTTCAGCTTCTGGAAATCTCCCCTTGTAGAGCTCACTGGGAAGACCTTCGGGGTAATTGGGCTCGGAAGAATCGGAGAACAAACCGCTCGTGTAGCACAAGCATTAGGTATGAAGGTTATAGCCGCGACTAGAAGCAATAAGCCGGCTCCGCTCGAAGGAATGCGGATGGTTAGTATGGACGAGCTTATACAGGAAGCGGATGTAATATCACTTCATTGTCCTCTTACTCAAGAGACGGCAGGCATGGTGGACAAGGCGTTCTTGGAACGTATGAAACCTACCGCCTTCCTGATTAATACGGCCCGCGGTAAACTGATCGTGGAGCAGGATTTGGCGGATGCGCTGAATAACGGTGTAATAGCTGGAGCAGGTGTGGACGTGCTGTCTGTGGAGCCGCCAGCTGCTGATCATCCAATGGTGACGGCGGATAACTGCATCATTACGCCGCATATTGCATGGGCGACGAAGGAAGCCAGATCCCGATTAATGGAGATGGCTGTACAAAATTTGCAAGCTTACGAGACAGGCACGCTCATAAATGTAGTGAACGGAGTGAAGGTAATCTAATGAATGGAACAGAAAATAATGATTTGGTGCAAAACAGAATTCGTATCGTAGTAGCTCCTGATTCTTTCAAAGGAAGCCTTACCGCAGTAGAGGTGGCGAATGCGATTACAAGGGGCCTGGAGCGTTCTGGTATTAACGCAGACATCGTGCAGACTCCGATGGCAGACGGCGGTGAAGGCACGGTGGACGCCGTGCTGACGGCGATCGGCGGCGAACGCCGCACGCTTATGGTCACCGACCCGATGGGCGAGCCGGTGGAAGCTTATTACGGGGTGCTCGAAGACGGCACCGCGGTCATTGAGATGGCGGCAGCGTCCGGCTTGCCGCTTGTGCCCGAGATGCGGCGCAACCCGCTTCAGGCTACGAGCTACGGCACGGGCGAGCTCATGCGCGACGCGCTGGACCGAGGCTGCTCGCGCATCCTGCTCGGCATCGGCGGAAGCGCCACGAACGACGGCGGCATGGGCATGGCCCAGGCGCTCGGCGTGCGCTTCATCGATGCCGCAGGACGCGAGCTCGGCACCGGCGGCCAGCAGCTCGAGCGCATCGAGCGCATCGACGTGAGCGAGCTGCACCCGCTGCTCGCCGCAGGCGAAGTGCCTGTTGACGTCTGCTGCGACGTCAAGAACCCGCTGTGCGGACCAGACGGCGCGACCGCCGTCTATGGCCCGCAAAAGGGCGCGACGCCCGCGATGATCGGGCGGCTCGATCGCGGCCTTGACCATTACGCCGTGCGCATCGCGATGCAGCTTGGCGTAATGGTCCGCGATGTGCCGGGCGCGGGCGCGGCGGGCGGGCTGGGCGCGGGCTTGCTCGCGTTCTGTCGGGCGCAGCTGAAACCCGGCATCCGCGAGGTAACCGCGCTCACGCGGTTGGACGAGACGATCAGCGGCGCTAGCCTTGTGATCACCGGCGAAGGACGCACGGACGCGCAGACCGCGTTCGGCAAAGTGCCCGCTGGCGTAGGCGCCATAGGCAAGAAACATGGCGTGCCGGTCGTGTGCTTGTCCGGCGGTCTGGGCGAGGGCGTCAGTGAGCTGTATACGCACGGCATCACAGCTCTGTTCAGCATCGCGAACCGACCGCTCACGCTGGACGAAGCGATGCGCAGCGGGACCGAGCTGCTCGAGCAAGCCGCAGAGAATATCGCGCGTCTGTATGCTTTCTCGCAGGTCTCTGCTAAATAAACCTGCTAACAAAAGAAGCGTTGCCAGCCCTCTAGAGGACTGGCAACGCTTCTTTGACGTACTATCGTACAGAAAGCTAACTTACTACACCTTGAACAAATCCACCTCGCCCTGCAGCTGATTCATTTGGAGCTGGAGACTCCGTGCTCGTTCGTTCATCTCCTCGAACTTCAGCAGCTGCAGTTCCACGCTGGCGAGAATCTCTTCGGAGCTGGCCGCTGTTTGTTCCGAGGCCGCGGACACATTCTCGATCATCATTACGATCGCGTTCTTCTTCGCTTCAAGTTGCGTCATGTTGCGCGACAGCTGCCCAATCATCCCATCCATCAATGTAATCGTATGTTTCATCGCTTCGAAGGAAGACGAGGTCGTTTCGATCGACTGCTCCTGCTGATGAGCCAGTCGGATGGCGCTGGACATCGCCTTGACAGTCTCTTCCGTCGATCGCTGCACATTAGACAACAGCTCGCGAATCTGGTCAGCGGAAGCGTTCGCCTGTTCGGACAGCTTCCTGACTTCGGCCGCTACGACAGAGAAGCCTTTGCCGTGCTCACCGGCTCGTGCGGCTTCTATCGAAGCATTCAGAGCGAGGAGGCTCGTCTGCTGCGATATTGTCGTAATGGTGTTGGCCATTTCATTAACAGCATCAATATCTTTGCGCAGCAGGTCCAGATTATGTCCCGTCTCAGCAACGATACGGGCATTCTCTGAGATCGACTGCAGCAAGCCTTCGACAGCGTGGGTGCCGTCCTCCTGTTTGTTCTGCAGGCTGTGGTTGCTATCGCTTAAGGATGCTGTTTGTTGACGATAGTCATCAATAATCCTAGCGAGCTCATGTATACCGATCATGCCATGCTCGACATCTTCGGCTTGCCTCGATGCTCCGGTTGCGACTTGCTCCATCGTGGAATTCATCTCACGCGCGATTTCTTTGGTCTCCCCCGAGATCCGATGAATATCGTCGGTTCCTAGCTTGCTGCTTACAGTCGAGCTTTTGACTTCCTTCACGATGGATTGTATCTTCTCCACAAACCGATTCATAGCTCTTGATAGCTCACCGATCTCATCTCGAGACGTGACAGGCAAGCGTTGGGTCAGATCTCCTTCCCCTTGACTAAGACCGTTCATCGAGTTTTTCAATTCATCCAACCGTTTGAACTGACGGCCCACGATTATGAATATCGTTCCGCCGCTAATCAATAAAGCTAGCAGCACAGACACAATCGTCGTCCATAAGACTCGATTCAGCACTTCAGTGGAAATCGCAAGGACCAGAATTTGACCGTTGCTTAGAGCAGAAGCATAGTACAATACTTTATGGCCTTCGTATGTAGCAGAGGTAATTAAGTCTTTTTGGCCCTGCGTAGTATTTTGAACCAGCGTTCCTAAGGCACCGTCCACTTGTTTAACTGCATCGTCACTAGAAAAGGCCAGCTTACCGTCAGCCTGAACAATGCCTATGTACAGAACCTCGTCCCCGACACGTTCCTTCAATTGCTGAATGATCGGCTTTGGACCAATTCGGTCTTCGAGCTCTGTCAGTTTGGCGCCGTCACGTCCGACTTGTACGATTCGCGGGATGCTCCAACCGCCCACCCCCACATATTTGTATACTTTCGGATCAATCGTACGAGGTTGTGCTGGCTGGACTACCACTTCTTTTTTCTTAGAGATAAGATCCATAAATTCATAGGCTTGTTGCTTGGGATCGGCGGAAAAATTAAATTTTACATCGGGTCCCGCATTCGTAAGGATCGTATTACCTTGACCGTCCGTTATCCAGATATCATCGATCTGCCCTTTCCTCGAAAGTGCGGCCACCTGATCGAAGGGCAGACCTTTTTCGACTAACAAGGACAGCAGCACAGCTTGGCTGACCATTTCCTTCTCCATCACATCTTCTGCGGTTTTGCGCGCGATCAATGCGTTTTCGATTCCGATCTTCGTCACTTCAAGGGTAGCGAAGCCTTTGCTCTTCATACTGTCCGCGGTTTGCCCGTATATGAACCATGCCATCGATATTGTGACGAGACTGATGACTATCAACACCGGCCAAATGATCTTATGCTTGAGTGAATGTAAACTCAACACCTTCAGTACCTCCTGGATGTAATAATATGTAATTTCATGGTCCTGAAGATTATAACATGATTCCTTTTACCTATGAGAGTCAAAATATGTCGATTAATTGTCTGCAACTTGCTTTCCCGCTTCATAATACGGATAATCCATACTCACTTGAACTTTTCTTGCGGCATCAGCTCCGCACAAACGCTCAACAACATAGAGACCCAAGTCGATTGATGTCGCTACACCTGCACCTGTATATACATTGCCGTCTCTCACAATTCTCTCCTTCAGAACCTCCTGGCAGTAGGGAGCTAACAGCTCGTATGCGTGCAGATTCGTTGTTGCCCGTTTTCCTTCCAGAAATCCAGCTGCTCCCAGTAACAAAGCCCCTGTGCAAACCGAAACCAGCATCTTCGCCCCAGCCGCCGTCTGCAGCCACTTGATGAACTCGGCATCGAACATGAGCTCCCTTGTACCTGGGCCCCCGGGAACGAAGACAAGATCATACCCGGACAAATCCGGCAACACGAGCCCTGCATGGATCGTCAAACCCCGCTCATCCCTGACCGTTTCCCGATCAGCGCATAGATCCCAAGTAACATCATCCATCAGTTTCAGGAATCGTAACCTCGTAATAGCGTCATAGAAACCTACAAAATCCAAAGCCGTCACTCGATCAAATAATACAAAAGCGATTTTCATCCCGTACCCTCTCCTTCGGAAATATAGTTTGCTGAAAACGAAAAAAGAGCGCATTGATCTCTCGATCAAGCACTCGCCCAGGCGTCCGGCATTCGATTCCGCTGCGCTCCCCCATGGTTCACCATGTTCCGCCAGTTGCACAGCGATTGTTTCAGTTGGGTCTATTTTATCCAATATTCTGAATATTTTCAACAATGGATTTCAAGTAACATCCTGTATCTTTTTCAACTGTGCTGTAATGGCAGCAGCGGTTCTGCTCTTTTTCCAGTCTTTATAACGCCAGCAGTTGAGTCGTAAAAGTGCAAGTCGACATATTTCCCAGGAAATAAGTGTTTCGACAGCGGATTTTGTTAGTCCTATATAACTATGTCACTTTAAAGCTTTACATTATGTTATGATGACAGCATTAGGCCTAATCGTTCTTATTTCTTTGATGCAAAGGCGGGATCACGGATGAGTGTCAAACAAAGAAGCACCTACTACACACCTGAAAAAGTAAGCAGCGTAAGGCGTAATGTTGCCAAGTATGATTGGGCGAAGCTGGAGCTGGATGAAGCTGTTTCTAAGGCGGACGTCTATATCGATCTCGGGTGGGAGCAGCTGTGGAATTTACCTGCCCCCCAAACGATCCCCCGCAGCTATGCGGTGAATCAGAAATTAGGCTGCCCGATATGCGGAGATGCTCATCATGCTTATGGTCGGTGGCCGTGGGTAGCCGATACATTGGAGCAACCATGGAAGCTGACTTGTCCCAGCTGTCAGTCTGTATTTCCTTCCAATGATTTCGCTGCTTACTATGAGAGTGCTAAGGATGAAAATGGTATTTTTCAGCCAGGACGAGGGGATAAGAAGTATCTGGTTAATAGACTGTACCCGGATCGTGACGAGAGCTGGGGTGTTGATGACGGATATGGCTGGAAGGACGAGGCAGGTGAGCAGTGGACTTTTATTGCCTTCTACTCTCATTGGAAAATATGGATCCGAATGATAGATGTGAACGGGAATCTCTTCCCGACTTCGAAGTATCCTTGGGCGCACGGTGGAATGGTAGAAACGGCTATTCTTCAATTGCGAGATGCCTATCTATATAGCGGGGAGCTGAAATATGCCCAGGCAGGAATCGTGCTGCTTGACAGAGTAGCGGATTTGTACCCTGAACTGGACACAGGGGTGTTCTCTTGGGAGAATGGTTTCCTGAATTCGCATGGGATGACAGGTCAAGGCAAAACAGTCGGAAGCATATGGGAGACTTCTATTGTTCAATCGTTTGTTAGCGCTTACGATGCATTCTATCCTGCGTTGATAGAGAGTTCGGAAGTGCTCGATTTCCTGGCTGCCAAAGCTGCGAAATACAAACTATCCAACACTAAATCCACCATGGAACTGATTCGCACGAATATCGAGGACGGAATCCTGAGACAAGTGTTTGAGGGAGTGAAGAAAGCACAGATCAGAGGAAACCATGGGATGCACCAGAATGCACTCGCGCTCGCTGCAATTGTGCTTGATGAGCCAGGGACGACGGAGGAATGGCTGGATTTTGTGTTCCGAGAAGGGAAAGCTATTCCGCCGGAAGCAGGTGGATGGGCGATAACAGGGGGCAATATGCTGCATGCTCTGGTGTGTGACGTTGACAGGGATGGCTTTGGCGATGAAGCTGCTCCTTTGTATAACAACATCTGGGTTAATGCCTACAAACAAGTAGCAGATATTATGTTCGGCTATGACCGGTATCCGCAAGGTGATTTTTATCGAAATGCCAAGTTCAGGCAGATGTTACGCGCGCATGCAGGGTTAATCATGATAGATCGATACATGCCGCAGGTTGGGGACAGCGATTCTGCCGGGAATCCTAATCTTTTGTATAAGCTGGATGATGTGGTGCAGCTGTTCGAGAAGACCGGTGAACCAATCTATGCCCAGCTTGCTGTGCTGCTGTGCGGGAACAGATTGGAGCGTATACGCGGTGGACTTTTCTCCCCTGATCCGGAACGTATACTTAAGGACATTAAGGATACGGTTGAGGAAGCAGGTCTATTCCATCAAGAAAGCTTGCATCTGGCCAATTATGGTCTTGGTGTAATGAGAGATGGGGCGGGAGATGACCAACGCGCACTATGGATGTATCATGGACGTAATTTCGGTCACGGACATAGGGATACGTTGAATATAGGGCTGTATGCTTTCGGGCTTGATCTGGCACCTGAGCTCGGTTATCCAGAGAAATGTGATAATATTCATCAGAAAACCCACCATTGGGATCGCAGCACGGTTGCGCATAACACCGTAACCGTCGATCGCAGCAAACAGAATGAGTCGATTATAGGACAATCCCTTCTTTTTATTGGAAAAGGGGATGTGCAAGTATTCGAGGCAGATGCAGCCAATGTGTATTCGAATACTGCGATCTACCGAAGATGCGCAGCTCTGATTCGAATAGATGATAAGCATTCTTATGTGATTGATAATTTCGCAGTAAAAGGCGGCAAAGAACATCACTATGTGTTCCATGGAGCAGATGGAGCTGTGGAGACAGAGGGATTGAATCTGGTGCAGCAAAGGAGCGGGACATTTGCTGGAGCCGATGTGCAATATGGGGAGCCTTACGACGCTGATCCGGCCTTGAAGCTGCAGCAATATAATGGCAGCGGATTTCATTATTTATCCGATGTGGTGCGGGATGCATCGCCTCCAGCACAATTTTCTGTAGACTGGACAATTCGTGACACGTGGGGTGTGTTGAACGAATCGGCTGCCGAGGACATTCATATTCGACTAACTATGCTTACCCAAGCCGATGAAGCTGCATTAGCGGATGGTCATCCGTCTGCGAATCGCCCGGGTAACCCGGAACGTCTGCGATATTTGCTTGTGAATAAGCAGGCAGCTAACGAGGAGGAATTAAGCCGATTCGTTTCCGTCATCGAACCCTATAAGGCAGAAAGATTGCTTCATTCGATTACCCGTGTCGGTGTCAGAAGCATGACGAATCCAACAATGACGGATGAAGCGGTTTCTCTTAAAATAGAGCTTAAAGATGGCAGAGTCGATTATTATGTCCACTCTCTGGACCCTCAGGCCGAGATCATTGTCGATGAGCGGATTTCATTCCAAGGAACGGTTGGCTTATATTCGGAGTATGGAGGAGAACCGGTGTATGCTTTTGTTGCCAATGGGAGCCGTATAGGGCGCTTGCATAATCCGGTTATTGATGCAGCTGTGCCTGCTCTAACTGGAACGGTCCGTGAATTCTCACGAGAATTGGGGGATGAGAACTGGATTAGAATTCACCTGGCTGTCGATAATTCCGAGGTTCCGGATTTGACAGGAACCCATATCTTTGTAGAAGGGACAGGGCGTAATCCGGTATTCCAGATTCATGGATGGGAGACATGCGGTTCGGAAGAGATCATTCTTAATATCGGACACGTAACCTTAATACAGGATTGGGCGGATAAGACTTTTTTATCCGAAGATGATTCATCCCAATACCGCTATGCGATTGCTGAAGGAGATCGGTTCACGATACCTTTATCGACGGAGTGGAGAAGCTAGTGATCCAAAACAATTGAACAAAACATTCCTGTTAAGGCTAAGAAACAGTCTTTGCTAAAAAAGGAGCGCCTCGGTATGATGGGTTTGTCCAAGGGTTACATACCCAACACCATCAAGGAGGCGCTCTTATT